>NZ_KI914921.1:25385-39876 GCF_000520575.1 Arthrobacter sp. I3 | reverse complement strand
TCGACTCCCGGTCATCGGGTGACCAGGCATCGCCGTCAAAGGTGTCCACCGTCACCGAGCGCAGGTACGGCGTCGTCGGCGCGTTCGTGGCGAAGGTGATCCGGCCCTCGCCGGAGGGGCTGCGCAGGCTGTTGCCCAGGCTGATCATCGGATTGAGGCCGGTGGCGCCGCCGAACGGGTTCAGCCGCGAGCCCTGCGGGAACGTGCCCTGGTCGAAACCCGGGATGACCAGCTGCAGCACCAGCGTGAGGGTCAGCGCCGCGACGGCCGTGACCGTGCCGCGCCGCAGCTGTCCGGGGTTGCGGGCGGTGTCGGCCAGGGTGCGGGTATCCGGCGTGTACCAATGGCTGCAGCCGAGGATCAACAGGTACCCGACTACGGCGCCCACGAACCCCAGCACCCCCACGCTTTGCGGCTTGACCATGGCCGGCACCACGAGGATTGCCAGGATCCCGAGCCCGCTCGTGGCCGGCAGCGCCAGCGGGAACGCCAGGGCATCGATGAGGATCACGAGCAGCCCGAGGACCGCGCAGATCAGCATGACGATTCCGGCGTTGGGGGCCACTGGGGTACTCTCGGCCAGGACCGTTTCGCTGGCCCGCCGGAGGAACTTTCCCAGGTAGTTCATGGTCTCCGGGGAGGGGATGAACCCGGCAATGCTGTGCTGCCGGAAGAAGATGAAGGTCACGGCCACGATCAGCGCCACCAGGCCGCCGGCGGTCACCAGCCAGGGCCGGGCACGCAGGGACCGGAGCACCGCGAGGGAGAACGCAACGGAGAGGACGGTGCTGAACACCGGGGAGTACCAGGCCCAGCCCCGCAGGACGCCGTTGAATCCGAGGGCCGCGCCCGCGACGGCTACCGCGACGGCGGTCGCCATCACCCAGGGCCGGGCGCCGGGTCCGTCCGGCCGGGACGCCGCACCGGGGGAGAGGGCCGTCGGTTCTTCTTCGCCGGCCGTGCCGGTGCCGTGGTTGCGTTGCGGGGCGAGGGTCATGGCCGGCCCCCCACGCCGCGGCGGACGTCGGCCCCGGCGGACATCCCCGGGTCTGCCTGGTCGAAGGCTGCCCAGGCGTCAGGCAGCGAGCTCTGGGCGGATACCGCCAGGGCCCGCCATCCGCCCAGCCGCAGCGCCTCCAGCACCTCGGGCACTTCGCCGGAATCCTGTGCCCGGTCCGTGACCAGCAGCGCGAAGGCGTTCGCGCCAAACCCGGCGGCCGGGGACAGCGCCCGGGCCTCGGCCGGAGTCAGGCTGCCCAGGACCGCCAGGACAGGTCCGCGCAGCCGGTGGGCGGAAAGTTTGTCCATCAGGGTGTCGTCGAAGGCGTGCGGGGCATTCCCGGTGCCCGCAGCGGCCCCCGAGCGGAATCCACCCGGCGCGGAGGATCCGGTGCTGGTTCCCGCCGCGGCCTCCTGCGGGCGGGCCTGGGGGCGGGGCGCCGTGCGGTCACGGCGCGGGTGGTTGTGGTGGTGGGTGTGGTGCGGGCCGGAAAGCTCGATGGCAGCCAGGCTTTCGGCGATGGACTGCAGCCCGGCCGTTCCGGTGTATTCCTCGGCTTCCGGGTCGGGAGCGGACGGCGAATTCCGGAAGGCCGGCGCGCCCGCGCTGTCCAGGAACCGCAGTGAGTAGTTGCGTTCCGCGAGGTGCGCCCCGATCGACATCGCCGCCGTGACAGCCCACTCGAAGGCATCAGAGGTCAGCAGGTCGTGGCCGTCCCCCTCGCCGCCGCCCGGGTGGCCGCCGGAGGAATGTGCACTGTGGCCGAACACCCCGTGGGGGTAGGCCGAGAGCCGCTGGTCCAGGATGATGGTCGCCTCGGGGGTCGTGACGGATTCCTCCTGCCGCACCATGAGGGAACCGTGGCGGGCGGTCGCGGCCCAGTGCACCCGGCGCAGCGGATCCCCGTGGCGGTATTCGCGGGTCATGACGTCGTCGTCGCTGGGATTGGCCCGGGCCCGCGTGGGTGTGACACCGTCGTGCCCGCGGGCACCGGCGAGCCCCGTCTCCGGCAGCTCGATGGCGGCGGGCGTCACGGTGAGGAGGTCGCCGTCGTCAATCGCGTGGCGGTGGAAGGAGAGCCCGAAGGGATCGCTGAATTCCGCCGTGACGGGCCCGATCAGGAACTGGCCGCGTCTGGCCGAGCGGAGGTGGTACTCATAGCGGCTGGTGCCGCCGGCTGCCGCACGGGCCGGGAACCGGAAGACAGGCGATTCGCCGAACCGGGCCGGCAAGTGTTCCTCCATGACCGCGTGGCCTGTGCCCGCCCCGGTCCGCGCGACGGCCAGCCGCACCGTGGCACGGGCGGACGTTTCAACCGGCGACGGGCTGAATTCGCGGTAGACCCGGAACCTCGGCTTCAGGACCCGGGTTCCGGCCAGGGCGAGCACCGGCAGCACCAGCAGCAGGACGGCCAGGGCCAGCAGGTCCCGGCGCCCCATGATCTGCGCGGCCAGCAGCGACACCGCACCCGCGCCGAGCAGGCCCCAGCCGCGGCTGCTGAAGAAGTGCCCGGGGAACCGATCCCTTATCGCCACGGCGGAGCCATTCCCTAGCGCGGATTGGGCACGTTGGGCGGCGGCGCGGCTGCCATGGCCGAGGCCTTCTTCCGGCCAGGGCCGCCGGTTCCGTTGGGTGAGGCCGTCACGTCCGGGGTGGCGGGTATCTTGGCGATGATGGCCCGGATGACGCTTTGCGGCGTCTCACCCGCGCTGGCCGCCTTGCGGTCGAGGATGATCCGGTGGGCGAGCACCGCCTCGGCGACGCTGACGACGTCGTCCGGCAGCACAAAGTCCCGGCCCTCCAGCGCGGCGGTGGCCTTCGCCGCACGCAGGAGCTGCAGCATGGACCGCGGGCTGGCGCCGAGCCGGAGAAGCCCGCTTTCCCGCGTGGCCCGGCCCAGGGCCACGGTGTATTCCTTGATGGACCGGGACACGTACACCTGCTGCACCGTGGCAATCATGGCGGCCACTTCCGCCGCGGTGACCACTGCCGTCACACGCGCCAGCGGAGAGGAGGCCTGGTGGGTTTCGAGCATCTCCATCTCGGACTCACGGTCCGGGTAGCCCATGGAAATCCGGGCCATGAAGCGGTCCCGCTGCGCTTCCGGCAGCGGATACGTGCCCTCCATCTCAATGGGGTTCTGCGTCGCCACCACCATGAAGGGCTCGTCCAGCCGGTAGGACGTGCCGTCCACCGTGACCTGGTGCTCCTCCATGCACTCCAGCAGGGCTGACTGGGTCTTGGCCGAGGCGCGGTTGATTTCGTCCCCGATGACGATATTGGCGAACACAGCGCCGTGCCGGAACTCGAAGGTCCGGGTCGCCTGGTTGTAGATGGACACGCCCGTGACGTCGGACGGGAGCAGGTCCGGGGTGAACTGGATCCGGCTGACGGAACAGTCGATGGTGCGGCCCAGCGTCTTCGCCAGGAGGGTCTTGCCCACCCCCGGGACGTCTTCGAGGAGCAGGTGGCCCTGGGCGAGGAGGACCGTGAGTGCCAGTTTGGCCGCTTCGGCCTTGCCGTCGATGACCGTATTGATCGCCGTCAGGATCCGGGTGCTGGCTGAGTGGAAAGCGTCGGCATCCATGGCCGGCAGTTCATGCCGCGGGGGCCGCTGTCCGGCTGCGTTTGGGTCCAAGGAGGCGCGGCCCGGGAGGCTCTGTCCCTGGGGGAGGATGTCGTCTACGGAAGTGCGGTGGTAATCCATCGGCAGCCTTTCAGCCCTGGTGGGTCCCGGATCTGACCGCCCGCGGCGGCCGGGCCCCGCAGTGGCATTCACCTGTTTCCTAACGGGGAAATTACAGAGTATTAACAGACTACTAACACAACTGCCGGCCCTGACAGAGAGTTCCGGGGAAATCTGGCCTCCGGTTAGGGTGGATGAATGCTCAATCCCCTCACTCCCGTCCCCTTCCGGTCGCCTGGAAACGACGGTACCGGACGCAGCGGGTATCCGCCCGCACCGGAACCGCTTCCCGTGCCGGTCATGGACAACCACACGCATTTGGACTTTCCCGACGCGGAGCTTGAGGTGGGCATCAAGGACGCCCTCGATGCCGCCGCCGCCGTGGGCGTGCAAGGCGCCGTGCAGGTGGGCTGCGACCTCGAATCGTCCCGGTTTACGGTCAACGCGGTCGACCTCGATTCCCGGCTCCTGGGCGCTGTTGCCCTCCACCCCAACGACGCCCCCGGCTACGCCCGGCGCGGCGGCCTGGAGGAGGCCCTGGCCGAGATCGAGGCGCTCGCCGCCCATCCGAGGATCCGGGCGATCGGGGAGACCGGCCTGGACTTCTTCCGGACCGAGGGGGAGGGCCTGGCCCACCAGCGCTATTCGTTCCGCCGCCATATCGACATCGCCAAACGGCTCGGACTGACGCTGCAAATCCACGACCGCGACGCCCACGACGACGTCGTCCAGGTCCTGCGCGAAGAGGGGGCCCCGGAGCGGGTGGTCTTCCACTGTTTCTCCGGCGGCGAGGCGCTCGCCCGGACCTGCAACGCGGAGGGCTGGTACATGTCCTTTGCCGGAACTGTGACATTCAAGAACGCGACGGACCTGCGGGAAGCGCTGGCTATCGCTGAGCCGAGCCGGATCCTGGTCGAGACCGACGCGCCCTTCCTCACCCCGCACCCGCATCGCGGCCGGCCCAACGCGAGCTACATGGTTCCGTACACGGTGCGGGCTATGGCCGATGTGACCGGGTCGGAGCTTTCCGGGCTGTGTGCGCAGATCGCCGCAAATACGGTGCGGGCGTACGGATCCTGGGACTAAACCGCCCTCATCCAGCCTCCCGGCGTAGATACCGGGTATGCACAAATTCTTGGTTCCTTTATAACGCTTCGATTACAGTGGTCAACTATTAGCCGGGGTCGGGGAAGGCCTACGGATAATTTCACTCCAGCAGGGCGTGCATTGTGGCCAACAAACCACATGCGCGCTCTCGTTTTGGGTGAGGCAGTGCACGCATGTTCCGTGACGCTCCGGACGCTGTCCGGAGCCGCCGTTGGCGCGCTCGCGGGGGATGGCCACGTGCACTTTTCCCCGTGCCCGGAAGGTCCAAGAGATTCGGGCAATTGTGGTCAAGTTCTTCACATCGGACGGCAAGTTCAGCTTCGTCAAGGTTGGCACGCAGCTCGTGGTGCTGGTGGCACTGGTGCTGGGCCTCGTGGCCTTCGTCGGCAATAACAAGACGATCACACTCAACGTGGATGGCAAAGTCAGCTCCGTCCAGACCTTCGGCGGAACCGTCGGGGAAGTCGTCAAGAGTGCCAAGGTTGAACTGCAGCCATCTGACAGGGTGTCGCCCTCGACGGACGCCCACGTGCAGGACGGGTCAGTCATCAACGTCAACCTCGCCAAGGCCGTCAAGGTCAGCCTGGACGGCGCCGAACGGACCATCTCCACCACCGCACCCACCGTCGAGGGGCTCGTGACCGAACTCGGCGTGGCCAGCGCCTCGCAGGTCTCCGTGCCCAAGGACGCCCAGCTCGCCGTCTCCGGCTCCTTCGTCTCCATCTCGACGCCCAAAAAGGTGAGCCTCGTTGCGGACGGCAAGGCGGCAGCGACCACCACGACGGCGGCCACAGTCGCCAAAGTTCTCGAGGACGCCGGGCTTTCGCTCGGGGCCAGCGACCGCGTATCCCAGCCCGGGAACGCCCCGGTGGTCAATGACATGGTGATCAAGGTCTCCCGCGTCGACGTCAGCAAGACGGCCAAAACCACCGAGCCCGTCGCCTTCGAAACACTCACCACCGAGAGTGCTGACATGTTCAAGGGTGAGAAGAAGGTCACCCAGGCCGGCGTCGCCGGCACCACCAGCAAGAACTTCAAGCTGGTCCTCGTGGATGGCCGCGAAGCCTCCCGGACCCTGGTGTCCGAGACCGTCAGCGTCCAGCCCGTCACCGAAAAGGTCACTGTCGGCACCAAGGAAAAGCCCAAGCCCGCCGCCAACACCGGTGCGGCCGCCCCCGCCATGATGAACCAGGGCATGTGGGACAAGATCGCCCAGTGCGAATCCGGCGGCAACTGGTCCACCAACACCGGCAACGGCTACTACGGAGGCCTGCAGTTCGACGTCGGCACCTGGCTCAGCTCGGGCGGCGGCGCCTACGCCCCGAACGCCGCGGCCGCCACCAAGGCCCAGCAGATCGCCATCGCCAACCGGGTCTACGCCCAGCGCGGACTGCAGCCCTGGGGTTGCGGCTGGGCCGCCTCCAGCTAGCACGCCAGGCCGGCGGCTGACCGCCCGCCACTGAACGCCCGCCACTAAACGCCCGACTCCCGCGGCTGCCGACCACAGCCAGGGGAGAGCACAGGCCGGGTCCGGATTCCCTCCGGACCCGGCCTGCGGCGTACCGGCGCCGGGATAGGATACCTAGGTGACTGAACCGAGCCCCTCCGCCCCCGAAAGCCTGCCCGGAGCGGCGCCCGCACCGCTGATGGGTGCCTCCGATATCCGCCGGCTGGCAGAGGAAATCAGCGTGCGGCCCACGAAGACCCTCGGGCAGAACTTCGTGATCGACGGCAACACCATCCGGCGGATCGTGAACGCCGCCGACATCCGGGCCGATGAGACCGTCCTGGAAGTCGGGCCCGGACTCGGGTCACTGACGCTTGGCCTGCTGGACGCCGCCCGCAGCGTGGTCGCCGTCGAAATCGATCCGGTCCTTGCCGGGCGCCTGCCGGCCACTGTCGCCGCGTGGCGTCCGCACGCCGCCGGGAACTTCCACCTCGTCCTGGCCGACGCCATGCGGGTCACCGAACTTCCCGTCGAGCCGACCGCCCTCGTGGCGAATCTTCCCTACAACGTGGCCGTTCCCGTGGTGCTGCACCTGCTGCAGCACTTCCCGAGCCTGCAGCACGGCCTGGTCATGGTCCAGGATGAAGTCGCCGACCGGCTCGCGGCCGGCCCCGGCTCCAAGACCTACGGCGTTCCATCCGTCAAAGCCGCCTGGTACAGCAGCATGCGCAAGGCCGGCGTGATCGGCATGAACGTCTTCTGGCCAGCGCCCAAGATCCATTCCGGACTCGTCGCCTTCACGCGCCGGGAGCCCCCCGTCACGACCGCCACCAGGGCGCAGGTCTTCGCCGTGATCGACGCCGCCTTCGCGCAGCGCCGCAAGACGCTCCGGGCCGCGCTGGCCGGCTGGGCCGGCAGTGCCGCCGAGGCCGAACGCTGCCTGCGGGCCGCCGGCGTCGACCCCACCGCACGCGGCGAAGTGATCGACATCGCGGCGTTCGCCAGAATCGCCGAAGCCCACGGACAAGCGGACTCCTGAGCTCCTTGTGAGTTCCGCATGGGCGCCTCCGGGGGCGGTTGCGTGCTTGGAGCCCGGGCCGCGATGCCATAGCGTGGAGCCATGAACGCAGTGAGAGGGCGCTTTGCCGCGAGGACCGTCCGGGTGAAAGCTCCAGGCAAGGTTAACGTCTCACTGGATGTCGGACCGCTGCGGCCGGACGGCTACCACTCCGTGGCCAGCGTCTACCTGGCTGTCTCGCTCTACGAAGAAATTGCCGCCACCAGCACCGATACCGGCGAGATCACCGTCAGCATCAGCGATGCGAGCACCGTGGACCTCGACGGGGTGGACATTCCGCTCGATCACCGCAACCTGGCCTACAAAGCCGCCGCCATCATGGCCGACGTCTCGGAACACTCCACGGGTGTCCACCTGGAGATCACCAAACGGGTGCCCGTGGCTGGCGGCATGGGCGGCGGATCGGCCGACGCCGCCGCCACCCTGCTGGCCTGCGACGCGTTGTGGAACAGCGGACTGTCCCGCGATGAGCTGGCCCACCTGGCCGCCGAGCTCGGCGCCGATGTTCCCTTCGCGCTGCTGGGCGGCACCGCCGTCGGACTGGGCCTGGGCGATGACCTCTCGCCGGCCCTGGTCAAGGCCCAGACGGACTGGGTCCTGGTCAGCGCGGACTTCGGCCTGCCCACCCCTGAGGTCTACCGCACCCTGGACCGCCTGCGCGCGGCCGAGGGCCTGGCGGTGGACGAACCCGACGCCGTGGATCCCGGCGTGCTCACGGCTCTGCGCAGCGGCGATGCCGACGCCCTGAGCCGCGTGCTGGTCAACGACCTCCAGCGCGCCTCGATCGAACTGGCCCCGGGCCTGCGCGAGACCCTGGGCCGCGGCGAAGCCTGCGGCGCGATCGCGGGCATCGTCTCCGGCTCCGGACCCACCGTCGCGTTCCTCGCACACAGCCCCGCCGCGGCCGCCGGGCTCGCCGAAGAGCTGCGGCACCACAGCCTCGACGCCATGGCGGTGCACGGGCCGGTGCACGGGGCCCGCATCATCTCCGATACGCTCCTTTAGGAGCTTTTGACGCATCGCATCCGATGACTTCACAGCTTCACTTCACCGATACACCTAAGAAAGCAGTTCCCAGTGGCACACCTGCTCGGCGGCGAGAACCTCACGGTCTCGTATGCAACCCGTACCGTCCTCGATGGCATTACCCTCGGCCTTGAAGAGGGCGACCGGATTGGCATGGTGGGCCGCAACGGTGACGGCAAGTCAACCCTGATGCGGTTGCTGGCCATGCGCTCCACCCCGGACTCCGGCCGGGTGACCAAGCGCAGCGAGGTCAACATCGGCTACCTGGACCAGAGCGACGTGCTCGACGGCGACCTCACCGTCGGCGCCGCGATCGTGGGGGACCAGGCCGACTACGAGTGGGCCCGCAATCCCCAGATCCGCGAAGTCATGGGCGGGCTGGTGTCCGACGTCGACTGGCACGCCAACGTCCACGCGCTCTCCGGCGGGCAGAAGCGGCGTGTGGCGCTGGCCAAGCTGCTGATCGAGGACCACGACGTCATCATGCTCGACGAGCCCACCAACCACCTCGACGTCGAAGGCGTCGCGTGGCTGTCCCGGCACCTCAAGACCCGCTGGCGGGCCAACCAGGGCGCCTTCCTCGTGGTCACCCACGACCGCTGGTTCCTCGACGAAGTCTGCACCAAGACCTGGGAAATCCACGACGGCATCATGGACCCGTTCGACGGCGGCTATGCCGCCTACGTCCTGGCCCGGGCCGAGCGCGACCGGTCAGCGTCCGTGATGGAAAGCAAGCGCCAGCAGCTCGTGAAGAAGGAACTCGCCTGGCTCCGGCGCGGTGCCCCGGCCCGTACCGCCAAGCCCAAGTTCCGGATCGAGGCAGCCAACGCCCTGATCGCGGACGTCCCCGAGCCGCGCGACTCGACGGCGCTGAGCAAGATGGCCACCGCCCGGCTGGGCAAGGATGTCCTGGACCTCGAGCACGTCTCGCTGGACTTCCTCGGCGGCGAGCCCGGGCAGAAGCTCTTCGACAACATCACGCTGCGCCTCGCCCCCGGGGAGCGGCTGGGCCTCGTGGGCGTCAACGGCGCCGGCAAGACCACCCTGCTCAAACTCCTCAACGGCGAGATCCAGCCCAGTTCCGGGAAGGTCAAGCGCGGCAAGACGGTGGTCACAGCGGTCCTGACCCAGGAGGTCAAGGAACTCGACGACGTCTCGGACCTGCGTGTGATCGAAGTGATCGAGCGGGAAAAGCGCTCCTTCAACGTCGGCGGCAAGGAATTCACCGCCGGCCAGCTCGTGGAGCAGCTGGGCTTCACCAACGAGAAGCAGTGGACCCCGGTCAAGGACCTCTCCGGTGGCGAACGCCGGCGGCTGCAGCTCCTGCGCCTGCTCGTGGGGGAGCCGAACGTGCTGATGCTTGACGAGCCGACCAACGACCTCGACACCGACACCCTCGCCGCCGTCGAAGATGTGCTCGACGGCTGGCCGGGCACGCTCGTCGTCGTCAGCCACGACCGCTACCTGCTCGAGCGCGTCACGGACCACCAGATGGCGCTCCTTGGCGACGGCAAGATCCGCGCCCTGCCCCGCGGCGTGGACCAGTACCTCGAACTGCGGGAAGGGGCCCTGGCCGGCTCCACGATCACCGGCGGCGGCAACCCCGTCACCTCCGCCGGCGGGGGATCCGCTCCCGCCGCCAGCGGCCCTTCTGAGGCCGAAAAGCGCGACGCCCGCAAGGCCAAGAACCGGATCGACCGCCAACTGGGCAAACTCAAGCAGCAGGAAGACAAGATCCACGCCCAGATGACCGCCGGGGCCGGGGACGCCAGCAAGTTCGACCAGCTCGCCGGACTCAACGCGAAACTCCAGGAACTGGCCGGGGAACGCGAAGCCCTTGAACTCGAATGGCTCGAGGCCCTGGAAGTGCTGGGGGAGTAGCCTCACGCGCTCGCCGGGACATGCCCAGCGTGGGCACCCACCACTGGACATGTCCCTCGCAGCCCTCAAAACCCGCGGGACATGCCCCTCGGCCCAGGCCAGCACTGGACATGTCCCTTGGAAGGCTGAATTTCCGCTGGGCATGTCCCTCGGCGCGGGCCAGCACGGGACATGTCCCTTGCAGGGCTCAAATCCGGCTGGACATGTCCCTCGGCGCGGGCCAGGGATGGGCATATTGGCACTATGTCCATTGCTCGGGACCAACACTGGGCATGTCCCGCGGAGGGAACGGGGTCTCTGCGCACGCCCGGGAATGCACGTCCCGCGGAGCGCGTGAATCCCGCGGACATGCCCAGCGTGAGCACCCGCCGCTGGACATGTCCCTTTGAGGGCTAAAATCCCGCTGGGCATGTCCCTCGGCGCGGGCCAGGGATGGGCATATTGGCATTATGTCCATTGCTCGGGACCAACACTGGGCATGTCCCGCTTAGGGAACGGGTCTCTGCGCATGCCCAGGAAGGTACGTTCCGCGGAGCGCGTGAATCCTGCGGCACATGTCCGGCCGCGCGGACCAAGAATGGGCATGTCCCGTGGCGCCGGCCGCACCGCCTGCCCACGCCGCCCACCCGCGCCCTCCCGCGCCCTCCCGCGCCTGCCCGCTCTTTCCGCGGCGCTGAGTCGCACGAGCATCAACCTTCGTGGCAGAATTGATTCTCGTGCCACAGGTCAAGCCTGGGCACGGTCCGCTCTGGTGTAATGGCAGCACCCCGGCCTTTGGAGCCGTGGAGTATAGGTTCGAGTCCTATGGGCGGAACTTGGCGAGACACACTGCGCAACCAAGCAAGGAGAGCCAATACGTGAGCCCCGAGAATACTGGCCCAGCCGCCGTGATCGTCCTAGCTGCAGGGGCCGGTACCCGGATGAAATCCCGTACCCCCAAGATTCTCCATGAGATCGGCGGCCGCTCGCTGGTCGGCCACGCGCTCCAGGCGGCCCGCAGTATCAGCCCCCGCGAGTTGGCCCTGGTGGTCCGGCATGAGCGCGACCTCGTGGCCGCCCACGTCTCCGCCCTCGATCCGAAAGCCCTGATTGTGGACCAGGACGATGTGCCCGGCACCGGGCGCGCGGTCGAGGCGGCACTGGAAGCGCTCGACACGCTCGACCCCCAAGGACCGCTGGGCGGAACGGTCGTGGTCACGTACGGCGACGTCCCGCTGCTCACCGGCGGCCTGCTCGGCGAGCTCGTCGCCGCCCACGAGGCCGAGGGCAACGCCGTCACCGTCCTCACCGCCGTGCTCGAGGACGCCACCGGCTACGGTCGCATCCTCCGCGCAGAAGACGGAACCGTCACGGGAATCCGCGAACACAAGGACGCCACCAGCGCCGAACGCGAAATCCGTGAGGTCAACTCCGGCATCTACGCCTTCGACGCCGCCGTCCTGCGCGACGCGCTGGTCCACGTCACCACGGACAACGCCCAGGGCGAAAAGTACCTCACCGATGTCCTGGCCCTGGCCCGCGCCGCGGGCGGCCGCGTCGCCGCCGTCGTCACCGAAGACCGCTGGCAGGTGGAGGGCGCCAACGACCGCGTCCAGCTTTCGGCGCTCGGCGCTGAACTCAACCGCCGCACCCTCGAAGCCTGGATGCGCGCCGGCGTGACCGTCGTGGATCCCGCCACGACGTGGATCGACGCCACAGTGACGCTCGACGAGGACGTCCGGCTCCTGCCCAATACGCAGCTGCACGGCAACACCACGGTGGCGCGCGACGCCGTCGTCGGCCCGGACACCACGTTGACCGACGTCACGGTCGGCGAGGGCGCCACGGTGATCCGCACCCATGGCTCCGGCTCCACGATCGGATCGCGCGCCAGCGTGGGCCCCTTCACCTACCTGCGCCCGGGCACCGTCCTGGGCGAGACCGGCAAGATCGGCGCGTTCTACGAAACCAAGAACGTCACGATCGGCCGCGGCTCGAAGCTGTCCCATCTCGGCTACGCCGGGGACGCGGAGATCGGCGAGGACACCAACATCGGCTGCGGCAACATCACGGCCAACTACGACGGCGAGAAGAAGCACCGTACGGTGATCGGCTCGGGTGTGCGCACCGGTTCGAACACCGTGTTCGTGGCCCCCGTGCGCGTGGGCGACGGCGCCTACAGCGGCGCCGGTGCGATCATCCGCAAGGACGTCCCGGCCGGCGCCCTCGCCGTCACCCTGGCCAAGCAGCGGAACTCGGACGGCTGGGTTGCGGCCAACCGCCCCGGTTCCGTTTCCGCCGCCCTGGCAGAGTCCGCCCTGGCCGAGTCCGCTGCCGCGGTGGATTCCGCCGCGGGCGCCGCCCCAACATCCTCCACTACTCCGGCACCGACAGAAGAGGGCTAGCAATCATGAGCGAAATTACGGCACACGGCGAGAAGAAGCTGGTGCTGGCCGCGGGGCGCGCGCACCCTGAGCTGGCGAAGGAGATCGCGAAGGAGCTCGGCACCGAGCTGCTGCCCCTGGACGCCTACGACTTCGCCAACGGCGAGATCTACGTGCGGGCCGGCGAGAGCGTCCGAGGCACCGACGCCTTCGTGATCCAGGCCCACCCGGCACCGTTGAACAACTGGCTCATGGAACAGCTGATCATGATCGATTCGCTCAAGCGGGCCTCCGCCAAGCGCATCACTGTGGTGTCCCCGTTCTACCCCTACGCCCGGCAGGACAAGAAGGGCCGTGGCCGCGAGCCGATCTCGGCACGCCTCGTCGCCGATCTGTACAAGACCGCCGGCGCCGACCGGATCATGAGCGTGGACCTGCACACTTCCCAGATCCAAGGCTTCTTCGACGGCCCCGTGGACCACCTGATGGCCATTCCGCTCCTGGCCGACTACATCCGCACCCGGGTCGGCTCGGACAAGGTCACGGTCGTCTCGCCGGACACCGGCCGCGTCCGCGTGGCCGAGCAGTGGGCCGAGCGCCTCGGCGGCGCGCCGCTGGCGTTCGTGCACAAGAGCCGGGACCTCACCGTGCCCAACCAGGCCGTCTCCAAGACGGTCGTGGGCCAGATTGAAGGCCGCACCTGCGTCCTGATCGACGACATGATCGATACCGGCGGAACCATCTCCGGCGCCGTCCAGGTGCTCAAGAACGCCGGCGCCAAGGATGTCATCATCGCCGCGACCCACGCCGTGTTCTCCGATCCGGCGGCCCGCCGGCTGTCCGAGTCCGGCGCCCGCGAAGTGGTGGTCACCAACACGCTGCCGATCACCGCGGACAAGCGCTTCCCGCAGCTGACCGTGCTCTCCATCGCGCCGCTGATCGCCCGCGCCATCCGTGAAGTGTTCGACGACGGCTCCGTCACCAGCCTGTTCGACGGCCAGGCCTAAGCCGGCCGGCGGAGGGCCCGGTTTCAGAAACCGGTCCCTCCGCTGGTAGCCTTGTACCGAAACCTTGGCGAGGGAGAGCGCCGGCATTCCGTATTGATGTGAATTAATCGGAACCCGGACTGCTGGTCTCCGTAATCGACTGGGTCTGAATCTCCTTCTGAAGGGTAGCCGCACGGCAGCCCGGCGTTGAAGGTCGTAAACAGACCTCCGCCCTTGCTGAACACCGTTTAGTCCCACAGCTTGAAATCCCACGAGGAGATATCCATGTCTGAGCAGAAGCTCGCAGCAGAAGTCCGCACCGAATTCGGCAAGGGCTTCGCCCGCCGCGCCCGCATGGCCAACCTGATCCCGGCTGTCATCTACGGCCACGGTGCCGAGCCGATCCACATCACCCTGCCGGCGAAGGCCACCACCCTGGCCGTCCGCACCGCCAACGCCCTGCTGACCCTGGACATCGACGGCGAGCAGCACCTGGCCCTGGTCAAGGACATCCAGCGCAACCCGATCAAGCAGATCATCGAGCACCTCGACCTGCTGACCGTCCGCACCGGCGAGAAGGTCACCGTTGACGTGCCCGTTCACCTCAGCGGCGAGCTGGCTCCGGGCAACGTCCACAACCTGGAAATGACGGTCGTTTCCGTCGAGGCCGAGGCAACCCACCTGCCGACCGCCATCGAGGTCAGCATCGAAGGCCGTAGCGCCGGCGAGCACATCCACGCTTCCGACCTCGTCCTGCCGAAGGGTTCCACCCTGCTGGCCGACCCCGAAGCACTCGTCGTCAACATCTCCGAGGCCACCGAAAACGTCGAAGAGGGCGAAGAGGGCGAAGCAGCCGCACCGTCGGCCGAAGCAGCAGCCGAGTAATTCCGGCGATTTTTACGGCGGCCGGGTCCCTC
>NZ_KI914921.1:19306-25285 GCF_000520575.1 Arthrobacter sp. I3 | reverse complement strand
TCTCTGGTGCCGTAGCCCGCGCCGTACGCGCCCCGTAGCCGGCTGCCCGCCCCGCCCCACTTGCCCCGCGCCCCACTTGCCCCGCCCCACTGGCCGTGTCCTACCGGCCGCGTCCCACCGAAGGACTGACCCATGACCGACACCTGGCTGATCGTAGGCCTTGGCAACCCCGGATCCGAGTACAGCCACAACCGGCACAACGTCGGCCAGATGGTCCTGGACGAACTCGCCTCGCGCGTCGGCGGTGGCTTCAAATCGCACAAATCGCGTGCCCAGGTCCTCGAAGGGCGTCTGGGCATCGGCGGACCCCGGATCGTGCTGGCCAAGCCGCTGTCATACATGAACGTCTCCGGCGGCCCGGTGTCTGCCCTGGCCCAGTTCTTCGGCATCGATCCGGCCCATGTCATTGCCGTCCATGACGAGATCGACATCCCCTTCGACACCGTGCGGCTCAAGATCGGCGGCGGCGAAGGCGGCCACAACGGACTGCGCGACATCTCCAAGGCCCTGGCCACCAAGGACTACCTGCGCGTGCGGGTGGGCGTCGGGCGTCCGCCCGGACGGATGGAGACCGCGGACTTTGTCCTGCGTGACTTTTCCGCGCCGGAGAAAAAGGAACTGCCCTTCCTCATCGACTCAGCTGCCGACGCCGTCGAAGTCCTGGTCCGGGACGGCCTCACCGCCGCCCAACAAAAGTTCCACCCCGCCAAGGCGACGTAGCCCCTCCGGCACGTAAACGCAGGCAAAACAGCACGCAGCCAAAACGCCCCGACGGCGGGCCGGCCCGGGCCCGCGGCAGGCGGGCGCTGACTAAGTTGCATGCGGATTGCGTGTTTCCTTTCCAAGCTTTCCGCATTCCAGCTATGATCTGTCTACTCTCATGTCGGGGGATAGGGATACGCTACTTCTAAGTGGGCAGTCCGGGGTTGCTGTCTGCAAAGCGGTACGAAGGAAACTACATGTCGAGGGATTCGCTGGGCTGGGGGAATGTTTCCACTACATTGGCACCCGCCGAAGAAGAACATGCTGCCGGCCAGGTCGCGAGACACGGCTGGTCCGGTTTGGCGCGGAACGCTGATGCCGAGCGTGTCCGCCAGGAACTGCTTGCCCAGGACCGGATGGGCGTCGTCATCACGGGCGACCGCGGCGTGGGCAAAACGCTTGTCGGCCGGACCGCCCTCGCGGGTTTCGGCCCCGAGGTGTACACCATCCAGCTCCGCAGTTCCGGGCCGGGGTCGGCAACGCCGTACGGCTGCCTCGCCTTCACCCTTGCGCGGCTCCCGCAGAGTTCCCTGGGCTCGCCGACCGCCATCCTGCACGGCATTACCTCGCTGATCCGCGACGACGCCGCCGGGCGCCAGTGCGTGATCCTGCTCGACAACGCCGGCGCCCTCGATGAACTCAGCACCGGGGTCCTCCTCAACCTGCTGCAGACCCGGACCGCCCGGTTGATCGCAACGGCCCAGCGCACCACAGACCTTCCGCCCGATTTCTACTGGCTCATCACTTCCGGCCAACTCGCCGAGGTCCGGCTCGCCAACCTGACCGAGCTCGAGACGCTGGAGGTCCTGCAGTCAGCTTTGGGCCATCGGGTCTCGACCGCCCTGGCAAGCCAGCTGCACCAGCTGGTCGGCGGCAGCCCCACGCTCCTGCAGGCCGTCGTCTCCGAACAAATCGAACGCGGAAACCTTGTCCTGTCCGGATCCGTGTGGACACTGCTCGATGAGGTTGTGCTGGACGGGCGCACGGCGCTGGAGGATATTGTCCGGGCCAGGTATGCCAGGGAAACACCCGAAGCCCGGGAAGTCATCGACGTCCTCTCCTGCGCCCGGACCCTGCCCCTGTCCCGGCTCGCCAGGATGTACAGCCCCGGTGTCATCGCCGACATGGAAGAGGCCGGCCAGATCGTGGTCGACCGCGCTGACCGGCACCTCGTCACGCTGGGCGACCGCTACCTCGGCGACATTGTCCGCAACTGGCTCAGCGTGGAGCGCCGGCTGGAGCTCCGGGACAAGGTCCCCGGGCACCAGGAACATGAACTGGACGAGCTGACAGTCGAAGACCTGCTGGCCTACGCGGCGTGGACTCACGACTGCCACGCCCAGCTGGCACCCGCCCACGCCGTCGCGGCTGCCAGTGCCGCCGTCAAGCTCTTCGACCCGAAATTTGCCCTCAAATGCGCCGGCAGCCTTTCTCCCTCGGACCCTGAATGGGCCGAAGGACAGCTCCAGAAATCGGCCGCCTACCTCCAGCTCGGCCTGCCGCTGCAGGCCATGTCCGCGCTGGACGATGTCTCCGAACGGCAGGTCAACGGCCTTGCGGCCGAAAACTTCGCCGAATTCATCGCGGCGAAGGCTGACTGCATGGCCTGGCTGGACGACCGCTCCGGCCAGGTCCCCGAACTGCTCGGGCAGGCCAGGGTCCGGCTCCAGGACCTGAGCCTGGACGAGCCGTCCCCCGCCCTTGCGGCGCTTGCCCGTGCGGGGCTCTGCCTGGATCTGTGCGAGTTCAACTATTTCTCTTTCATCGGGGATTTCGAGCCCATGATGGAGCGGCTTACCACCGCGGCCACCACGGACGTGCCCGGCGCCGATCCCGTGCACCGGCTCAGGTCGGCCATCATCCTGATGGAGGCCTGGTCCATGACCGGCCACGAACTCGATGCCCGCAAACTCATGCGGGAAATCGGCGGACAGCTGGGCGAGTGGTCCAACGTGCCGCGCATCCGGGAAAACTTCGCCTGGCGCTCTTTCAACGTGCTGCTCCTTTCGGGCCTGTGGCGCCAAGCCATCGACATGCTCAAGGACGCGAGCGGCCGGGCCGGGCACGGGCTGCATTCCGGCAGCGCCGCAACGGACCTCGCCGTCGGACTCGCCTATGTCTATGCCGGCCGCGGGTACATGGCCCTGGATCCGTTGCTGGCCGCGATCGCCCAGCTGGAGGTCCGTGCGAGCCTGCAGTCCCTGCGCCAGGCCTACGCCGCCACTGCTTTTGCCTACGCCCAGACCGGCAACTCGGTGCAGGCCACGATCTACCTGGACCGGGCCCGCTCGGCTGACGGCCCGGCCCGCTTCACGGTCGGCAGTTCCACCGAGTTCTGCATGGATATGGCGTCGCGGTGGCTCGGTGACCCGGAGGCCAAGGACCGGCTGATACGGTCCGCGGAGGAGCATTTCCGGAAGGGCCGCTACACCCTGGCCGGCATCTGCATGCTCGGGGCCACCGTCAACGGCACCGTCAAGGATTTTCTTTTCATGGAGGAAATCGCCGGGCTGCGGCAGGGGCCGCTGGCCGAGCTGTCCCGGACGGTCGCCGTCGGCAGCCGGAAGAAGGACGCCGCGATCATGCTCGAAGCCGCCGGGCAGGCCGCGGGCCTCGAACTGGACGCCGTCCAGGCCCGGTGCGCCGCGCTCGCATTCGACTTCGCGAAGGGCGCCGGGCTGACCGCCAGCGCCAACGCCGCCTACAGCATGCTGGAGAGCCTCTCGGAGTCCGTGCCGGCGCTGCCAGTCATGCCGCGCAACAAGGGTCCGCTGCTGACAGACCGGGAGCGGCAAATCGCCACCCTGGCCGGGAACGGGGTCTCCAACAAGGACATCGCCCTGGAAGTGGGCATTTCCGTCAGGACCGTGGAGGGCCACCTGTACCAGGTGTTCACGAAGCTCGGCGTTTCTTCGCGAAGTGATCTGCTTGGACTCATCTAGGGGGCCGGCGGGGAACCCCGGCACGGCGCCGGCCCGCGCCTTGACCGGGAGGTCGGAAGATTTGATGTCGGCAGTGGAAGCCCTCCAGGGCGGCAGCCATGTCGCCGTGTTCGTCCTCGGCGACAGCGGGATGGGCAAGTCAAGGCTCATCGACGCCGTCGTCGGGGAGCTGGGCCCGGAGGTGACGCCGGTGCCGATCCATGGCAGCGCGTCGCTGACCAAGGTGCCCTACGGTGTCCTGGGCCCCTTCATCGTCGGACTGCCGGTCCAGGAAGCAACATCGCAGCTGGCCGTTCTGAGGACCCTGTGGGCGCATCTGGAAGAGCAGAAGCGGGCCACCCAGAAGCCCCTCCTGCTGGTCGTTGACGACGCACACGATCTCGACGAGGCGACGGCCGGAATCCTCGCGGAGCTGGCGGCGGCCGGCTGGGCGAAACTGCTCGTCGGCGCGGCGGCCCGGCCCGGACTGCCGGAACCGCTCCTGCAGCTCTGGTTTGAAGGCATCGCCGAACGGCACGACCTGCGCCCGCTCACCCTCGCGCAGACCACAGAGATGCTGGAGGGCGAGCTCGGCTCGCAAGTGCTGCCAAACGTCGCCGAGATCCTCTGGGAGGCCTCCGGCGGCAACCCGATGCTCCTCAACGGGCTCCTGGACGACGCCAGGAACGACGGGACGCTGCTGCGGCGCAACGGTGTCTGGTTGTTCACCCGGCACCTGAATAGCCACGGTGACCGGCTGACCGACGTCGTGCGCCGCCAGCTGCTGCTGCGCTCGCCGGAAGAACGCCAGGCCCTGAACCTCGTGGCGTTGGCCGAACCCGTGTCCCGGGAACTGATCGAGTCGGTGGCCGGCGAAGAGGCCGTGGGATCACTGATCGACAGCGAACTGATCCGGGTCACGGACACCGGGACGGGTGAGCTGCGGCTGTGGCATACCGTGTACGGCGACACCTTGCGGAACCTGATTTCGCCGGCCAGGAGCCTGCAGCTTCGCCAGAGCCTGCTGCGCAAGATGGACAGCGAGCCGACGTCTGCCGAGGGACTGCTACGGCAAGTGAGCTGGTCGATCGAGTGCGGCGCGGAGGTCGAGGACCGGCAGCTCCTGAGGGCGGCCGTGCTGGCGAGCCGGCTTTACGAGGACGAGCTCGCCCGCAAGGCTGCCGTCCTCGTCAAGGATCCGGAACTGCAGATGGCGGCCCGCGCCGTGATAGCACGGACCCGCTACAACGCCTCCGACTACGTGGCGGCCCGGGACATCCTCGACGCCGATTTCGGGCAGGGAAACAGCATCCCCGGGCTCCTGGCCGGTTCCCTCCTGTGGGCCGCAACGATGTCAGCGCTGGGGAACACGCCGGCAGAGATCATCAAGCGGGCACAGGTGCTCCGACGCGCCGCCGAGCGCCTCGCCGTTGCCCGGCCGGACGACGCCGAAGCCATTCACCGTGCCACGGAAGAGCGGCTGGAGATCCTGGAAGCCATGGTCCTGGCGCTGGCGGGCGAGTACGCAACAGCCCCGGCCGCGGCGCCGTCCGACGAGGACGCGGCTGCCGGCACGCCGCCGTCGAACACCCCGCCGTCGAACACCCTCGTACAGGCGTTCCGGCTCTGCCTCGACGCGGAGCGGCTCCTGGCAGGCGGCAAGGGACTGAGCGCCCTCGCTGCGATGACCCGGGCCATCGAGGCCGCCGGGGCCGATCACGAGGAGCTCTACTTCCTCACCGACTTCCTCGTGGTCCGTTCCGCGGCCGCCGCAATCCACTCCGGCGACTGGCAGGGGGCGGAAAGCCTCCTGACCGGCTTCGTCGCCGGATCCGGGCCCAACCTGATTTCCTTCGGCGGGGGAGTGCACGCGGCGCACGGCATCATCCTGCTCTACCAGGGCAAGGCCGCCCAGGCCCTGAACACGCTAAGTGCCGCGCTCGAAGCGCTGCGGTTGACCGACCCCCAGCAGCTGTTCGCGCTCACGGCGGCCATGGCCTTCGCGGCAGCCGCCGAAGTCGGTGCCCAGACGAAGGCGGAGCTGCTCCTCGCCGACTTCGAGGCAGCACCCGCGGCCCTGCCGCGGTACATGCGCTCGCTGGCCGCGATGGCCGTGGTCTATGGAAAGGCCCGGCTCGGGAACTACCCGGGTGCCATCGCCGAACTGAAGCGGCTCGGCCGACCGTACCCGGACGTGGACACCGCCGGGCTCGAACTCGACGCGTTGGCCTTTTGCCTGGCCCTGGGGGACACGGACTCGGCGCCGAGGCTGCTCGAGCTCCGGGCGGGGCTTGAG
>NZ_KI914921.1:18351-19206 GCF_000520575.1 Arthrobacter sp. I3 | reverse complement strand
CCCGCCGCGATCTGCGCCTACGCCGCAGCCATCAGCGCGGACAACGCCGCAGACCTCCTTGAGGCCGCGAAAACCTGTGAGGCGGCGGAACTGTGGGCCTTTGCCGCCCTCGCCTACGACGCCGCGGCGCACGCCTACCGGGCCGCGGGCGACACCCTCAGGGAGCGCATGGCCAATTCCCAGCGGAAGCGGTGCCTGGACCGGGCCGATGACCTTCCCGGCGACGAAGCGGCCAAGAACGATGACTCGCTCGGCATACTGACCCGCCGCGAGCGCGACATTGTGGCGCTGGCGGTACGCGGCCTCACTGACCGGCAGATTGCCGCAGAGCTCCAGGTGTCCGTGCGCACGGTTGAAGGCCATCTCTACCGCAGCTACGCGAAGCTCAACGTCAAGGGCCGTGAGCAGCTTCCCGGTATCGGCGGGCACTAGCGGCAAGCAAGGGAGAGGCCGCGTACGCCGCAGCCATCAGCGCGGACAACGCCGCAGACCTCCTTGAGGCCGCGAAAACCTGTGAGGCGGCGGAACTGTGGGCCTTTGCCGCCCTCGCCTACGACGCCGCGGCGCACGCCTACCGGGCCGCGGGCGACACCCTCAGGGAGCGCATGGCCAATTCCCAGCGGAAGCGGTGCCTGGACCGGGCCGATGACCTTCCCGGCGACGAAGCGGCCAAGAACGATGACTCGCTCGGCATACTGACCCGCCGCGAGCGCGACATTGTGGCGCTGGCGGTACGCGGCCTCACTGACCGGCAGATTGCCGCAGAGCTCCAGGTGTCCGTGCGCACGGTTGAAGGCCATCTCTACCGCAGCTACGCGAAGCTCAACGTCAAGGGCCGTGAGCAGCTTCCCGGTA
>NZ_KI914921.1:7657-18251 GCF_000520575.1 Arthrobacter sp. I3 | reverse complement strand
GTGGCGGGCCGCTTCCCCGGCGGCCGTGCCGCTACCGGCGCCGGACACGTGCGGCGGGATTGCGACTACTTGGTTTGGGCCTTGCGGCAGCGCCGGTCCAACTGAGTACAGCTACGTAGAGCGGGCGGAATACTCGCTAGGTAATCGAGTACTACTTACGCATCCCGAAAATACGCGTAGTCCCTACCGTTGAGGTATCACCGCTCACACTTTGATTGCGAAGGTCTCTCATATGTTCCAGCAAGACGCCGGCTTGCCAACGGGCAGCGGCCAGACAGAAATAGTTTTTCCGGCGCAAAGAAACGGTCATGGCCGCAGTAAGGACAGACCCTTCACCCGCCAGGAGGTCGTTGCCGACATCGTTGAGACCCTGACGTCGGGTTCCGGCTGCGGCATCGTACTCGTGGGCGACCACGGGGCCGGCAAGTCCTTTATCGCCCAGCGCGCCCTGGAGCAGCTCGGCGACGAGTACCTGGTAGTCCAGGTCAGGGGCAGCTCCATATCCTCCAAGCTTCCCTACGGGGCCTTGAGCGTCTTGCTCAACGACCTCGACGCCTCCCACCTCGAGCACCCGCTGATGGTGCTGCGCGGACTGACCCAGCTGCTCCACAACAAATCCGAAGGCCGGCGAATCGTCCTCTTCGTGGACAACGCCCATGACCTCGACGAGCTCTCCAGCATGATGGTGGCCCAGTTGAGCGCCGGGTCCCATGTCACGTTGCTGGCGGCGTGCGTTGACATGCCGCACATCGGCGGGGACATCATGGGCCTGTGGAAGGATGACCTGCTCCGACGGGTGGACCTCGGACCGTTCGACTTTGCAGAGACGGCAACAACGTTGCACCACGAATACGGCGGCCGGTTCTCCCTGACCGCTGCCCGGGCGCTTTGGAGTGCGAGCGGGGGCAACGCCTTGTTCCTCCATTCCCTGGCCCGGGAGCAGATCAAGCTGGGCACAGTGATCCGCCAGGACGGTGTATGGTTCCTGGGCAACGGCCCCATCGCCTTGACCGGAGAGATCCGGGACGTCGTGAAGGCACGCCTCAACCGGCTCGGCAACGGCCAGCGCGACGTCTTTGAACTGCTGGCACTCGCCGGGGCAGTGCCGCTGCAGACCCTCATGCTCATCGCCAACCCGCAGGATATGGACGCGCTCCAGGAGCGGGCCCTGATCCGGGTCACCCATGACCATCCGCCGATGGTCAGCATCGCCAATCCGGTGACCGCTGGAATTGTCGCCAACGTGGTCCCGCCCGGGCGCAGCGCCGAACTCCGCCGCCGGCTCACGGCAGTGCTCCAGGAATCGAACACGCTGGACACCGGCGGCTCGGCCGGCGTCGCCTGGGCTCTGGATTGCGGGGAAGAGGTGAGCTCCCAAGTCGCCCTGGCCGCCGCCCGCGCCGCGAACGGTACATCCGACCACGCGGCCGCCTTGCGATTTGTGCAGGAGGTCGAAGGAAGCGAACCCGCCGCCCTGATGGCCATCGAAACAGTCAATGCCCACATCTCGGTGAACAACGAGGACTCTGCACGCCGGGTTCTGGAGGCACTGGATGACGGCGCGTGCGCCAAGCTTCCCCTGACCGAGTGGACCGCTTTGCAGCTGCTGCGCGTGGAACTGGACAAACGCAGCACCGCCCCGGGCGCCGACCCCGAAGCCCGGATACAGGAGTTCGCCGAGCGGCTGGCTGCCGAGCCCGCCGCACAGAGTCCAGTTGCAGTTGCAGCCCGGGAGCGGCTGCGCCTGGCGGAGGCTGGGCTCGCCGCTTTCCGTGGACGCTACGACGAGGTCCTGGCCATAACCGACGGCGTGGACGCGGGGGACCTGGGCAGCGAACCAAGGATCCTGACCGCCAGCGTGCGCAGCGAGGCCCTGGCCGTCACAGGCAACGTGGTGCGGGCGCTCGCCCTTGGAAAGCAGATCCTGGCGGCCACAGCCAGCGCGCAGCTCACGGACCATGCGGTTCGTGAGATCCGGGGCAGGTTCCTCCTCCTCCTTTTGCTCTCCGGCAAGTTCAGGGAAACGTCCGCCTATCTTGAGGAGACGTACAGCGGCGCAGAGCCCCAGACCAGGCTGGGCGGGATGTTTGAGATCGGCCAGGGCGTCATGGACCTGCATGCCGGACACCTCGACGACGCCTTGTCCCGGCTCCAGGCAGGCCGGTGGCAGCTCCGGGCGCAGGACCCCGACGCTTTGGGCGGCCTGGCCGCAGCCGTGTGTGCCTATGCCGCCGCACTCCAGGGCGAAGAGGAAATGGCCGGCCTGCTACTGGACGATCTTGCCCAGGCCCGGCCGCCCGCGGCCTGGCTGGTGGAACGGCTCACACGCTATTTCGAACTGTCGGCCCAGGCCGAGCTCGGCCAGAGGGCAATGTCCATCCGTACGCTCTCGGCCGAAGCGGGCAACGACGCTGAAACGTCAGCACTGGCCCCCGCGCTCCTGTTCCAATCCGCCGCGGCCCGGCTGGGAGACCGCCAGGCGGGCCAGAAGCTCGGCAGCCTGAGCGGGAGGGTGACCGGACAATTCGCGGCCCTGTGCTCGCGGCTGGCCGAAGGCATGCGGGAGGCTGACAGCGAACAGTTACTGGCAGCATCCAAGGAAGCTGAGGCATGCGGCAACACCGTGTTCGCCAGGGACGCGGTGCGGAAAGCCGTCGGCTGCGCAAACGACGCCGGCAACCGCATCGCGTTGCGGATCGCCCAGCGGGCGCAGCAGTCCCTCGATGACAAGTTCGGCAGTCCGAAGAACGGGCTGCGGTCGCTTACAACCTCAACCCTGACGGCGAGGGAATGTGAAGTGGCGGTCCGGGCTGCTGCCGGTACGTCCAACCGCAAGATCGCGGAACAGATGCACGTATCCGTCCGCACTGTGGAGGGACACCTCTATCAGGTGTATTCGAAGCTGCACGTCGCCAGCCGATCGGAACTCAAAGATGTCATCTCGACTCCGGCAGACAGCGCCAGGCTCGGCTGAGCCCGGCAGACTGCAGGCGGCAACCCGGACGGCTGTTCAAGACGGGCAGAAACTGGCAGGGAGAACCGGCGATGGAAAGCCTGGCTGAGACCTCGGCACTGATCGAGCGCTCGGCGCTGGTCAAGGACCTGGTGCGTTGCCTGCGTGACGACACCCGATCAGGTGCGCTCATCGTCGGCGGCGCGGGCGCGGGCAAGACCGCCGTCCTCAAGGCCGCCATCCGCGAACTCGAGCCCCACCGCCGCCTGATCCGGCTGACCGCCACTTCGGCTCTGGCCAGCGTTCCTTTCGGTGCCCTGGCGCCGTACTTGTCCCGGCTTCCTGACCGGGAACTCGACTCCTACGCAGCCGTCGTGGAAGCGATGGCGCGCAGCCTGAAATCCGAGGCGGACCGCCCTCTGTTTGTGGTCGACGATGCGCATTGCCTCGACCATGGGACCGTCCGGCAGTTGGCGCAGGCGGCCGCGACCGGCGCCGCGGGAATCCTCGTGGCCTGCCGTCCCGGGCCGATGATTCCGGAAGAGTTCCTCGCGCTTTGGGACGACGGGATAATTTCTAAGTTCGACCTCTACCCGCTGAGCCGGATCGGAACCCACCAACTGTGTGAGCAGGTCCTGCGGGCGGACGTCTCTCCGTGGGTTAGTGCGTTGTTCTATAAGGCGGCCGACGGCAATCCGCTCATGCTGATGTCCCTGATCCAGCATGCCCGGGCCAGCGGCGCCTTGGGCCTCCGGCACGGAGTATGGTTCCTGCTGGCCAACCCCGATATGGCCCAAGTTCCGGCCGCCGACGTTGTGGACCGGCAGTTGCGCTCCATGACACCGGAGGAAAAGACCGCCGCCACGATCGTTGCCATGGCCGGACCGCTATCCCTGTCCCAGATTCTGCGGATCAGTGGTCCCAAGGCCGTCGATGCCCTGGACACCGCGGGCATCATTGCCGTCTCCACGGGACATGACCGGCTGGTACGGGCCGCCAGCCCGATCCTTGGCGAGATTATCCGCCAGCGGGTCCCGGCCGGCCGCAGTTCGGCCCTGCGTTCGAGCGTGTTGTCGCTTCCGTCGGCGCGGGCCGCGGCGCCGGGAGCGGCCCTCAACCGGCTGCGCTGGTCCATGGACTGCGGCGTAGAGATCCCTCCGATCCAGCTCCTGCAGGCCGCTGTCGCCGCGAACACGGACTTGGACCCTGCGACCGCGGCCCGGGTGGCTGGCGCCATCCGGGACGCCCGGTTCCTCCCCGAGGCCCGGATCCAGCTGGCCTATTCGCACTTCATCGCGGGGCACACCGAGGCCGCTGTGGCGTGTCTGGAGTCCGCACAGCCGGTGCCCTCCGGACGGCCGTCCTACCTGGCTGCCCTCCTGGCAGCCCGGCTCGGGTCCGCAACGCCGGCCCGGCAACAGCATCCCGACGCCGGCACGCACCGCCCGGCCTTTGAACTGCCCATCGAACCAGGGCTCCTGGAATCGCGGGCCCGGAATTCACTGTCTGCGGATTTCGCGACGTGCACCGACCTTTCCGGACGCGCTCCGGCGGGACAGCCGCCGGACGTGACAGCCGCCGGGGGACTGGCCACAGAGCTGCTGAGTCACTCATGGGACGGCAAGTTTATGGCAGTTGGAACCGTGCTGCGCGAACTCATCGCCGCGGCCGGCGCCTATCCCGAAATCCGGGTCCCGGCAGTTTCCCTCCTCGCCGAACTCTTGACCGCCCAAGGTCAACTCCGCGCAGGGCTGCGTTTGGACGGCGAGGCATGGGGCGGGGCCCGGACCGCAAGCCTGGAACTTCCCTTGGTCTACGAGGACCTCGTGGTGCGCCACTGCCTGAATCTGATCTGGGCCGGCGACTGGGACCGGCTCGGAAGTGTCCTGGACGATTACGCGGCCCGTGAGCCTGGGCGGCTGCTGTACAGCGGCGGCATGCTGCACCTCATGCGGGGATACTCGCGGTTGCGCCAGGGCAGGATGCGTGAAAGCCTGGCCGAACTTCGGCTGAGTGTCGAAGAGCTTACTATCGCCGACCCGTTAGGTCTGTTGCCGTTTGCGCGCGCCGTCGCGGCCTATGCCGCAGGCGCCGTCGGACGCCACCATGAGGCCAGCCAGCATGTGCTCGCCTACCGGCTCTCGGTGTACAGGGAGCCGAAAACCCTTCACCTGCTGGCAGAGGCGTACTGCCGGGCTGCTGAACCCGGAGAAGGGCCCGGAGAAAGCGGTGCCGGGGCTTTGGCGCGGCTGGCGGACGAGGCCCTGCACGAGAGCCTGCGGGGCGTCGAAACCGATATCAGGCGGCTCGCGCTCCGCGGCGGTGACACCTCGGGCGCCGAGGCCCTCGCCCTCAGCAGCGGCGCAGTCGACGGCCCGGAGGCCAGGCTGGTGGAGTCCTACGCGCGAGCGGTGTCGGCGTCGGATGCGTCCGACCTCATTGGCATCAGCGACGACGCGCTCAATGCAGGACACGGGCTCCTTGCCCTTGAGGCCGCCCAGCAGGCCGAGCGGATCCTGGCAGACGACCCGGAGCGGTGGCGGCTTACCGCGGTCCAGCGCCGGGTCCATCACCGCCTGGTGGAGGCCGGAATGTTGTCGCAATTGGAGGTCGTCCGCAGCGATCACGGCGCCCCGTTGACTGCCCGTGAGACCGAAGTCCTGGAACTGGTGTCGGGCGGGGCCACGAACGCCGAGATCGCCACAGCGCTCTGTGTGTCACTTCGGACCGTGGAGGGGCACCTGTCCCGGATCTTCGCCAAGCTCGGCGTGGGCCGGCGGGCGGACCTCCTGGACCTCGGCCCGCTGCCCTCCTGACCGGTCCGGCCCGGCGTGGCCTGACCTGGCTGTCGCGTGCGTACAGCACGGGTGGCCCGCGGGACCAGCGGGAGTAGCTCCAAGTAGTGCCATGGCGAGTAGGGCCTCAGAAGTCGGGTAAACGCTACTCGTGTGCAGAGCCCGTTCGGGCGATTGACTTAAGCCAGTCCCACGAACAGCACCAACCCGAACAGCACCAACCCGAACAGCTCCACCTCGAACAGTTCCACCTCGAACAGCTCCACCCCGAACAGCTCACGAAGGTCTCAAAATGAGGAACTTGAGGGCGGTCAGCAACCGCAAGCATGGCCCGAGGAAAGTGTGGTCTCAAATTCCTTGCTTGCGGATGCAGCCACTGCCACCATTAGAGGTGATCGGGCCGTAATCTTTCCCACTAACTCCTTCATTGGAATCGTGCGGTGCCTCAACGGGCAGCCGCGCGCCAAGGTCGGAGCCGGCGGCGTCAGAGCCTTCTGAGACCGAGGCTCTCCCCCCAGCCGCCGCCGGCTCCCTTAACCGGTCTTCACCCGGGTCCGCGCCATCGAGAAGCGCGACCCTGACACGGGTACCGTCGGGCATCGCCGCAGGGGGTAGCGGCGGGTGACGACGTCTGGTGTGCAAGCCCTCGCCGGCCCTGGCGTCACGCGCTGGCATGTCGGGCTAGCCCTGCGTCGGGCAGGCCTTGCGCCGTAGCAGTCAGAGCCTGCCGGCTGTTCCGGCGCCTGTTGGATGTCGCTTTTGGATGCCGCTGCTGGATCCCGTCGGCCCACGGCTCCCGCCAAGGGGTCGCGGCGACGGGCACCCGCGGCCCCTGCGGTCATCGCCGCGGCCCTATCGCTTGCCGTTTGCCATTTTCGGGCAGCACCAGCCCACCCCCTGGCTGGGTGTTGAATTGCGGCTGCCCTGGGGCAATGCTCCCGTCAGGGTCCGGGTCTTGGCAGCCGAAGGGCACCGCCGCGCGAGCCGATGGCCCCTCGATCCGGCTACCGGGGCGGGACCTCCTCTCGCGTTCCGCGAGCGTGTTCCGCGGTGAGCGTTCCGCGGTGTGCGGGTCCGGGCGGTGGCCGCACAGGAGGGCTGCGGGAACGTGGGATAATTAGGTTTAATCTGTGTGACGTATTTTGCACGCTGGCCGCCAGGCCGGCGCGGTGTACGCCGCATTGAACACCGATCCAGGAGTCTCCGCCATGGTTGCCACCCCAGCCCATCTCCGCCGCTCTGCCGCCGCGCTCGGAAACGAGGAGGTCCTGAGGATCCGCAACGACTTCCCGATCCTGCAGCAGCACGTCAACGGCAGGCCGCTTGTCTACCTGGACTCCGGCGCCACCTCACAGAACCCGCTGAGCGTGCTGGAGGCCGAGCAGGAATTCTATGAGCAGCGGAACTCCGCGGTCCACCGCGGGGCACACCACCTCGCCGTCGAGGCCACCGAGGCGTTCGAAAACGCCCGGGAAACGGTGGCGGACTTCGTCGGGGCGGAGTGGGATGAGCTGATCTGGACCTCCAACGCCACGGAGGGCCTGAACCTGCTCACCTACTCCTTCCTCAACGCGTCCCTGCCGGGCGCCGGACCCGAAGCGGCCCGGTTCGCCCTGGCCCCGGGCGACGAGCTCGTGGTCACGGAGATGGAGCACCACGCCAACCTGATCCCCTGGCAGGAACTGGCGGCCCGGACCGGCGCCGTCGTGAAGTTCATCCCGATCGACGACGCCGGCGCCCTTGATCTGGAGGCCGCCGCCGGCATCATCGGCCCGCGCACCCGCGTCCTGGCGTTCACGCACGCGTCAAACGTGCTCGGCACCATCAACCCGGTGGCCGCCCTGGTGGCCCTGGCCCGGTCCGCGGGGGCCCTCGTGGTGCTCGACGCCTGCCAGTCCGCACCGCACCTGCCCCTGGACGTCAAGGCGCTCGACGTCGACTTCGCGGTGTTCTCCGGCCACAAGATGCTTGCCCCCACCGGCATCGGCGCCCTCTATGGCCGCTCGGAGCTGCTCAACGCGATGCCGCCGTTCCTGACCGGCGGCTCCATGATCACCACCGTCACGATGGAACGGGCGGGTTTCCTGCCCAGCCCGCAACGCTTCGAGGCCGGCACCCAGCGCATTTCGCAGGCCGTGGCACTCGCCGCGGCGGTAAATTACCTCAGCGAAACCGGGATGGACCGCATTCACGCCTGGGAAGCCGAACTCGGCCAGCGCCTCGTGCGCGGCTTGGAGTCCATCCCCGGGATCCGGGTGCTGGGTCCGGCGGCCGGGCAGGAGCGGATTGGCCTGGCGGCATTCGACGTCGCGGGCGTCCACGCGCACGACGTCGGCCAGTTCCTGGACAGCCGCGGCATCGCCGTGCGGGTCGGCCACCACTGTGCCCAGCCCCTGCACCGCCGGCTCGGGCTGACGGCGACGACGCGCGCCAGTACGTACCTTTACAACACCACGGACGATGTGGACGCGTTCCTGAACGCGGTCGCCGATGTCCGTGCCTACTTCCAAGCCTAGGACGGACATCCATGAGTCTTGACCAGCTTTACCAGCAGATCATCCTCGAACATGCCAAGGCCCGGCACGGCAGCGGCCTGGCCGCCGCGGACGCGCCCAAGGAGGCCAGCTGCGGCCAGTCCCACCAGCTGAATCCGACCTGCGGCGACGAAATCACGGTCCGGGTGTCCGTGGCCGGCGGGAAGGTCAGTGAGCTGCGCTGGGACGGCGACGGCTGCTCGATCTCGATGGCTTCGGCGTCCGTGCTGACAGACCTCGCCGAGGGCATGACGGTCGAGGAACTCAGCACCGTCATTGACAGCTTCCGCGAGGTGCTGCGCTCGCGCGGCAAGGTGCCGGCCGACCCGGAGGTGCTGGGCGACGCCGCGGCGTTTGAGGGCGTGTCCCGTTATGCTGCCCGGGTCAAATGCGCCATGCTCTCCTGGGTGGCCGCGGAGGACGCCCTTGGCCAGGCGCTGACAGCCTGACGGCAACACATCAGGGCCGGCCCAGGCCCTTGTAGGTCCAGCCGGCCGCCCGCCACTTGGCAGGGTCCAGGACGTTGCGGCCGTCCAGGATGCGCGGCGCGGACACGAGCGCTTTGGCCGCGTGCGGATCCAGCTCCCGGTACGCCTGCCACTCGGTCAGCAGCAGCACGGCATCGGCACGGTGCAACGTCGTCTCCAGGTCCGGTTCCAGCTGGAGTTCGGGGAAGCGCTTGGCTGCATTGGGCAGGGCCTGGGGATCGGTGACCGTCACCACGGCGCCCTGCAGCTGCAGCTGCGCGGCGGCGCTCAACGCGGGGGAGTCCCGGACGTCGTCGCTTTCGGGCTTGAACGCCGCGCCCAGGACGGCGACCCGTTGGCCCAACAGGGACCCGCCGCACAGTTCGCGTGTCAGCTCAACCACCCGGGTCCGGCGCCGCATGTTAATCGCATCCACTTCCCGCAGGAAGGTCAGAGCCTGGTCCGCCCCCAGCTCGCCGGCGCGGGCCATGAAGGCACGGATGTCCTTGGGCAGGCACCCGCCGCCGAATCCGATGCCTGCGTTCAGGAACTTCCGCCCGATCCGCTCGTCGAGCCCGATCGCATCGGCCAGCCGGGTGACGTCGGCACCGGTGGCTTCGCAGACCTCGGCCATGGCGTTGATGAAGGAGATCTTCGTCGCCAGGAACGAGTTGGCTGCCGTCTTCACCAGTTCCGCCGTGGCGTAGTCCGTCACCAGCCGGGGTGTCCCGCCCGCGAGGGGAGTCTCGTAGACCCTGTCCAGGACGGCCACCGCGGGATGGTCTTCGCTGCCGTCCGGCGTGCCGTAGACAAACCGGTCCGGGTTCAGGGTGTCTGTCACGGCATGGCCTTCGCGCAGGAACTCGGGATTCCAGACCAGCGAGGCGCCGGGCTCTGCGTCCGCCAGCACTGCGGCCAGGCCCGCGGCGGTTCCCACAGGCACTGTGGATTTGCCGGCGACGACGTCGCCGGGGGAGACGTATCCAGCGAGCGAGGCGACTGCGGCGTCGACATAGCGCAGGTCGGCGCCGTTTTCGCCGCGTTTCTGCGGCGTTCCGACGCAGATGAAGTGGACCTCGGCGCCGCGGTCGGCCGCCATGTCGGTGGTGAACCGCAGCCGGCCCGATTCCTCAAGTTGGGACAGGAGTTCGTCGAGCACGGGTTCGTAAAAGGGGGCGTGGCCTGCTGAAAGCTGTGCCACCTTGTGTTCGTCGACGTCGATTCCGACGACGTCGTGACCCAGCTTTGCCATGCATGCGGCGTGGACCGCGCCCAGGTAACCGCAACCAATAACCGAGATCCGCATAGTTCCGCTTTCCTCCCGTCGGGCCCTGTTCACAGGGTACGTGGTGGACGTCGGGATCGCACAGCCTCACGGCGTGCCATGAACAGCCTGGCCGCGAGCGCGCCGGCCAGGGCGCCGATCGTGTTCGCGGCGACGTCGGCGACGGACGGAAAGCGCGCCGGCAGGAACGCCATCTGGCCGAGTTCGATCACGACGGAGAGGATGAACCCGGCAACGGCCCCGCCCCACCACAGCCGCAGGCCCAGGATGATGGCGGCCAGGGCGCCGAGCGGAACAAACAGGATCACGTTCGAGGAAAATTCCACCACCCCGTAGTCGAACCAGGGAGGGACGCCCCAGCTGTGCAGCTGCCGGAGCCACCGCATGAGGTAAGTGGCCGCGCCCCGGTCAACGGGCACCGGCCAGAAGGCAATCAGGCCGAGGACCGGAACACAGGCGCACAGGCCCCAGATGGCGACGCGGCGGGGTAGCAACTGGCGTCCCCTTTCAGCGGTCCACCTTTTTGCTGATTCTAGCGGCCGGCGGCGGCAGGCGCCGTG
>NZ_KI914921.1:6464-7557 GCF_000520575.1 Arthrobacter sp. I3 | reverse complement strand
TGCGCCTGCCGCCGCCGGTGTGCCGGATGCTAGCTGAGCAGCCCGGCCACGCCAATCGCCGCCGTCGCGGCCCCCAGCAGCATGGAGATGCTGACCAGGACCACATGGACGGTCAGGAAGCGCGTGGCCTTGCCGTTGGCGTCACGGGCACGCGGATCCTTCATGACCCGGCGCAGGAACTGCGGCCAGACAACCAGGGACCAGACGCCGGCGACGATCAGGACGACGGCGAGGACCGCGGGCAGTTCCACGGGGTCAGTGGCTTTCGAGCCAGTCCTGGGCCTGCTGGGACTGCAGGTTCAGGGCCTTGCCGACCATCGGTTCTGCGGCGTCGGCGATCTTGCCGCCAAGGAACGGCACCGAGGAGGTCACGTCGCCCTCGAGCTCGATCCGGGTGCTGCCGCCGTCGGACACGAGACGCTGGACAGCCTTCACGTCCAGCGGGGCGCCGGAGACCTTCAGGGAGATCTTGCTCTGCCGGGAGCCGTCGGCGGCGGGGGCCTCCCAAGCCTCCAGCTGGGTCACCTTCAGGCTTTCGCCAACAAATTTCCGGGCAATGTCGGGCATCCGGGTGGTGGGGATGGTCCGCACGGTGGTGGTGTTGAAAGCGCCGGCGGTGTCACCGTCGATGGCGAAGGATTCCAGGGTGCCGCCGACGAGTTCGCTCGTGTGGCGCAGGAAGTCTTCATTGACGAAAACCGCGGTGACGCGGTCGACGCTGTGCGGAACGGTGGTGGATGCACTCAGGGCCATAGGGGGTCCTCCGTGATGTGGAAGTGGACGTTTCGGGCTCCAACATCCTACGTGGTGTGGCGGGCTGGCTCCGATTCGAGGTTTTCCAGATCCCGGGCGGCGGCGGTGATATTCCGCGACATGGCGGGAAAGATGACGCTGTGGAACGGCAGCACTGCGAGCCAGTAGAGGCGGCCGCTCAGGCCCTTGGGGAAGAAGATGGCGCGCTGGCGGTAGCGGCTGCCCGTCCCCTCCGGCTCCACTGAAAGTTCGAGCCAGGCCCGGCCCGGGGCCCGCATTTCGGCCCGCAGCCGCAGCAGCCGGCCACGGTCGATCCGCTCGACCCGCCACCAGTCCACCA
>NZ_KI914921.1:4964-6364 GCF_000520575.1 Arthrobacter sp. I3 | reverse complement strand
CCCGCCACCAGTCCACCACCTCGCCCTCGGCCAGCAGGTGCGGGTGCCGGCGGCCGCGCAGCAGCCCCGCCCCGCCGGTGAGCTTGTCCAGCCAGCCGCGCACCTGCCAGGCCAGTGGTAGCGAGTACCAGCCGTTCCGGCCGCCGATTCCTTCGATGACGGTCCACACATATTTGGGGTCCACGTCGCTTTGGAAGCTGCGCTCGTCCACGTACACGGCGTGGCCGGACCAGTCCGGGTCGCTCGGCAGGGGATCGGCGTCGACGCCGGCGCTGGCCCACGTGGTCTCCACCTGGCCGTCGCGTTCCTTGCCCAGGGCGAGGGCCACGGCCCGCCGGTAGGGGGTCAGGCCGCCCTCCGGCGCAGGGATGTACGCGTCGATGTCGTGTTCGGCGGCGACGGCGTCGTGCTGGAGTGATTCGACCAGCGGCAGGGACATGGAGAGCGGGATGGGGGTGGTCAGCGCCACCCACAGACCGGCCAGTTTGGGGGCCGGCACCGGCAGCGCCAGCACCACCCGGTGCGGCAGGCGGGCCTCGGCGGCGTATTCCTGCATCATTCCGGCGTAACTGAGCACCTGGCGGCAGCCGATGTCGAAGGTCCGGTTGATGGGTCCTTCCAGCGACGCCGCCGCCACGAGGTAGTACAGGACGTCTCGGACCGCGATCGCCTCGATCTTGTTGCGCACCCAGCTCGGGGCGGGCATCAGCGGCAGCGTCTCGGACAAATGCCGGATCATTTCGAACGACGCCGAGCCCGAGCCGATCACGACGCCGGCCTGGAACACCACCGCGTCCACCGGGCTGTCCAGGAACACCTTCCCCACCGCCTCGCGGGAGCGCATGTGGGTGGACAGTTCGGCCCCGGCCGGGTGCAGGCCGCCGAGGTAGACGATCCTGTCCACTTCGGCGGCGGCCGCGGCCCGGGCGGCCGTCCCGGCCATCGTCTTTTCCTTGGCCTCGAAGCCGGCCCCGGCCGCCATGGAATGGACCAGGTAATACAGGACGTCGACGCCGTCGAGCGCCGCCTGCAGGGCGTCCCCGTCGTCGAGGCTGCTGTGGATCACCTCGACGTCGTCCAGCCAGGGCACGCCGGCGATCTTGGCCGGGGTGCGGACCACGACTTTGACCCTGTGCCCGGCTTCCAGGAGCCGGGGGACAAGCCGGCCGCCGATGTAGCCGGTGGCCCCGGTGACGAGCACGGTCTTAGGGGATGCGGCCTTCGCGGTGGCTGCCTGCGGGGCTGGAGCAGGAGTTCCAGCGGGTTCGGGGGTTGCGGTTGTGGCGTTCATGGTGACTCCTTGTCAGCCAGCAGTTGGCGGGTGGCCTACCAAGCCATTCGGCGCGCGGCCCGCGTTGGATGGGCCGCCCGCTCCTGAAGCCAGCCTAGCCCCGTCGGCG
>NZ_KI914921.1:0-4864 GCF_000520575.1 Arthrobacter sp. I3 | reverse complement strand
TCCGCGGTAGGCTTGGAGGGCCCGGGATTCTCGCGAATTTCGGCTATTCGTGTTGCCTGCACCCCGTGATCCCATCAGGAGCAACAGCTATGAGCCTCAACGGCCCCTCTCTCACCGGTTTGCGCCGTGTCCTCGCCGAAGACCGGAACTACGCCCGGATCCAGGCCGAGGCCGCCCGCGGGTTCGCGGCCCGCAGCGAGGATTACCAGATCAGCGCCCCGGCCGGGATGCGGTCCACGCTGCTCGCGGAAATGGCGGACGGACTCGCGACCCTGGCGGGAAGCGAAACCGGCTCTGCAGGGGCTGGCCGGGGAGTGCCCGTGGTCCTGGCCGTCACCGCGACCGGCCGCGAGGCCGAGGACCTGACCGAGGCCCTGCGCGCCTTTCTGCCGGCCGAGACGATCGCGGAGTTCCCCAGCTGGGAGACGCTGCCGCATGAGCGGCTCTCCCCGCGCTCGGACACCGTGGGCCGGCGGCTGTCGGTGCTGCGGCGGCTCGCGCACCCCGAATCGTCCACCGCCGGTGCGCTGCGCGTGGTGGTGGCCCCCGTCCGCGCCGTCGTGCAGCCGATCGTCGCCGGCCTCGGCGAACTGGTGCCGGTGACCTTGAAAGTCGGCCAGGAGGCCCCCTTCCGCGGTGTCGTCAAGAGCTTGGCCGACGCCGCCTACGCCCGGGTGGACATGGTGACCCGCCGCGGCGAATTCGCCGTCCGCGGCGGCATGCTGGACGTCTTCCCGCCCACCGAGGACCACCCCATCCGGGTCGAGTTCTTTGGTGACGAGGTGGACCAGATGCGCTGGTTCGCCGTCGCCGACCAGCGCTCGCTGACCGCGCCCGGCCTGCACCATCCCACCGAACTCCATGCCCCGCCGTGCCGTGAAATCCTGATCACGCCCTCCGTCATGTCCCGCGCAGCCACCCTGAAGTCCCAGCTCCCGGCCGCCGCGGATATGCTGGAGAAAATCGCCGGCGGCATCGCCGTCGAGGGCATGGAATCGCTGGCCCCCGTGCTGGTGGACGCCATGGTCCCGTTCCTGGACCAGCTCCCGGCGGGTTCCATCGCGGTGGTGATCGAGCCGGAGAAGGTCCGCACCCGGGCCCACGACCTCGCCGCCACGAACGAGGAATTCCTCGAGGCCGCCTGGTCCACGGCGTCCGACGGCGGCACGGCGCCGCTCGATTTGACCTCTGCGGCATCCGTTGCCCTGCACTCGGCCAGCTTCCGTTCGCTGACCGAGACCCGCACCGCGGCCCTCGAGCACGGCGTCTCCTGGTGGTCCATCACCTCGCTGGCCAGCGACGAGGAGCTGCTGCCCGACGTCGACGTGCTGAACCTGCACGCCCGGGAACCCCGCGGCTACCAGGGCGACGTGGCGGAAATGATGGACTTCATCGGCTCCCGCGTCCGGGACCAGTGGCGGATCGTCGTGGTCACCGAGGGCCCGGGCCCGGCGCAGCGCCTCGCCGAACTCTTCCACGACAACGACATCCCGTGCGCGCGGGTGGACACGCTCGAGGCCGATCCGCAGGCCGGGCTGATCGAGGTGACCACCGCCGCCGTCGGCCGCGGTTTTGTCCTGGATCCGCTCAAGCTGGCGCTGCTGACCGAGGCTGACCTGCTGGGCCGGACCTCTGCCGGTTCCACGAAGGACATGCGCCGGATGCCGTCCAAGCGGCGGAATGCCGTGGATCCGCTGCAGCTCGTGGCCGGGGACTCGGTGGTGCACGAACAGCACGGCATCGGCCGGTTCGTGGAACTGATCCAGCGCAAGGTTGCCGGTGGCGGCGAGGGCGTGCGTGAATACCTGGTCCTGGAGTACGCCCCGTCCAAGCGCGGAGCCCCGGGCGACCGGCTCTTCGTGCCCACCGACCAGCTGGACCAGGTCACCCGGTACGTCGGCGGCGACACCCCGGCGCTGAGCAAGATGGGCGGCGCGGACTGGGCGAGCACCAAGTCCAAGGCCCGCAAGGCGGTCAAGGAGATCGCCGGCGAGCTGATCCGGCTGTACTCGGCCCGGATGGCCTCCCGCGGCTACGCCTTCGGCCCGGACACCCCGTGGCAGCGGGAACTGGAGGAGGCCTTCCCGTACGTGGAGACCCCGGACCAGCTGACCACCATCAACGAGGTCAAGGCCGACATGGAGCGGGAGATCCCGATGGACCGGCTGATCTCGGGCGACGTCGGCTACGGCAAGACAGAGATCGCTGTCCGGGCCGCGTTCAAGGCGGTCCAGGACGGCAAGCAGGTCGCCGTGCTGGTGCCCACCACGCTGCTCGCCCAGCAGCACTACGAGACGTTCACCGAGCGGTTTTCCGGCTTCCCCCTTGTTGTCAAGCCGCTGTCCCGCTTCCAGACCGGCAAGGAGGCCAAGGAAACCGCCGACGGCGTCAAGGCCGGTTCCGTGGACGTCGTGATCGGCACGCACCGGCTGCTGTCCAAGGACTTCGGCTTCAAGGACCTCGGCCTGGTGATCGTGGACGAGGAGCAGCGCTTCGGCGTCGAACACAAGGAAGCGCTGAAGAAGATGCGCACCAACGTCGACGTCCTGGCCATGAGCGCCACCCCGATTCCGCGCACACTCGAAATGTCCCTGACCGGCATCCGCGAAACCTCCACCCTGGCCACCCCGCCGGAGGAACGGCACCCCGTGCTGACGTACGTGGGCCCGTACACGGACAAGCAGACTTCCGCCGCGATCCGCCGTGAGCTGATGCGCGAAGGCCAGGTGTTCTTCGTCCACAACCGGGTGTCCACGATCGACCGCACCGCGGCGAAGATCCGCGAACTGGTCCCGGAGGCCCGGGTGGAGGTGGCGCACGGGCAGATGTCCGAGAGCCGGCTGGAACAGATCATCGTGGACTTCTGGGAAAAGCGCTTCGACGTCCTGGTCTGCACCACCATCATCGAGACCGGCCTGGACATCTCCAACGCCAACACCCTGATCGTGGACGGCGCGGACAAGTACGGCCTCTCCCAGCTGCACCAGCTGCGCGGACGTGTGGGCCGCGGCCGGGAACGCGCCTACGCCTACTTCCTCTACCCCTCGGAAAAACCGCTGGGCGAGGTGGCCCTGGAACGGCTCAAGGCCGTCGCGACGCACAACGAGCTCGGCGCCGGCATGCAGCTGGCCATGAAGGACCTGGAGATCCGCGGCGCCGGCAACCTGCTCGGCGGCGAGCAGTCCGGCCACATCCAGGGTGTCGGCTTCGACCTCTACATCCGGCTGGTCGGCGAGGCCGTGGCCGAATACCGGGGCGAGGCGGAGGAGAAGGCCGCCGAAATGAAGATCGAACTGCCGGTCAACGCTCACCTGCCGCACGACTACGTGCCGGGCGAACGGCTGCGCCTGGAGGCTTACCGCAAACTCGCCAGCGCCATCACCTACGAGGCGATCGAGGAGGTCCTCGCGGAACTCGTGGACCGCTACGGCGAACTGCCGCTGCCGGCCACCAACCTGATCGACGTCGCCCGGTTCCGGGTGGGCGCCCGCGAGGCCGGATTGTCCGACGTCGCGCTGCAGGGCAACTTCATCAAGTTCTCCCCGGCGCAACTGCCCGAGTCCAAGCTCATGCGCCTGACCCGGATGTACCCGGGCGCGCAGGCGAAGCCGGCCCTGGACGCCGTGCTCGTTCCGAAGCCCACGACCGCCAGGATCGGCGGCCGGGACCTGCAGGACGCCGAGATCCTGGAGTGGGCCAACGGCGTGATCCGCAACATCTTCTCCGACGCACCTGTCTCTGCCACACCGGCGGTGAAATAAAAGAATGATGGGAGGACATCACGCCGCGTCGGGAGCCGCGGCGTGGGTAGCCATTGCCTCGACCGGCCCGTATGCGCTCGGCTGGTACCCCCTGGATCCCACCGGAATCGTGATCGGCGCGATGGCGACGGCGGGGACCGCGCTGGTCTGCGACTGGGACCACCGCGCCAGCACGGTGGCGCATGCGCTGCCGCCGCTGTCCAACCTGGTGGCGCGCGGCATTGAGAACGCCAGCGGGGGCCACCGGCAGGGCACTCATTCGGTGCTGGGCGCAGCGTTCTTCGTGCTGCTGGCCACGATCGCCGGGCAGTGGCAGGTGCAGACCCAGTGGGGGCTGCTGTCCGTCGGGGCCGGCCTGCTGTGCATGTTCATGATCAACATCGCCGCGAAGGCACTGAAGCTCTTCCCGAAATTCGGCTGGATCAGCAACTGGATCGTCGGGCTGCTCATGGCCGGGCTCGTGACGTGGTTCGCGCCACACCAGTGGACCTGGCTGCCGGTTTCGATGCTTACCGGGGTGCTGGTGCACATTGTGGGGGACATGATTACCACCGGGGGAGTGCCGCTGCTCTGGCCACTGGTGATCAAGCCGCCCAAGGTCCTGCGGAAACTGCCGCTGCTGAAGAACATCTGGAGGGCCAACGGGGCGTTCTCCATCCCGCTGCTGGGCCGGGCGGGTTCGCGGCGGGAATGGTTCGTCCTGATCCCGGTGAGCGGCTACGCCATGGTGGGGATGTTTGGCGCCGGGCTGGCGGTGGCCAAGGCGCACTTCCCCGCGGCCCTGGCGCTCGGCACGGGGCTGGTCAAGGGCCTGTTCGCGCTGGTGCCCGGCTAGGTGTACTGAGCCGGGACGTTGTTGACATGTAGGGCTTGAAAACGAGGAGGACCTCCGGGCTAAGTGGAGCTGTCTAGTTCACACACTTTGCGCTCGGAGGTCCTCGTGTCCCACGTTAATGCCCGGTTGACGGTTCATGGAAGACTCCTGATCGTTGACCGGGTGGCCGCCGGTCGCCCGGTCGCCCATATCGCGGCGGAGCTGGGCGTGTCCCGGCAGACCGCGTACCGGTGGGTCAGACGTTTCCGGGCCGAGGGCGCGGCCGGGC
>NZ_KI914920.1:53830-54805 GCF_000520575.1 Arthrobacter sp. I3 | reverse complement strand
CAGCCACGGACACACGCCCGGAACCCGACACCGACACAGGCCCCGATCAAGGCCAGCCCGCGGATCCGGACCCAGGCCTGCCTCCGGACCCCTTCCCGGACTACCATCCCGGCCAGGATCCCGTCCCGGAGCCCGAAATTGAACCGCTCCCGGACTACCATCCCTGCCAGGATCCCGTCCCGAAGCCCGAAACTGAACCGCCCCCGGACCCGTTCCCGGACTGGCATCAATTCACCGCTGGACACCCATTTGCCGACACGGAAGCGGACGATCCGGGCTGGCCAGCACGCGCGGACAGTATTTCCGCGGACGGCGGCCTGTTCCACTGTGTGTGATCTACCCCCGGTCACACTTACGTTGGCGCCCGAAGAGCAGCTGCGGCCAATCGGGCAACTGCTACGCCTGCGGATCCGTTACCAGGATGCGCACCGAGCACAGCTCCGCGGCAGCCTTCTTCAGCACTGCGGCGCGCGGATCCGGGACGTCGAGGAACGCCAGCCTCGGCCGTGCCGCGTACTGCTTCAGAACCGGTTCGGCGAGGACCTGCTCGGCAAGGGTCCGGTCGCCGCCGGGAGCCAGATACTCGATCGGGTGCTCCGCGAAAATCCGCCCGGCGTGCTCGGCGACGGCCTCCACCAGGGCATCGGCCTGGTTGGCGCGCCGCCGGGCAAAACGTTGCTGGGACCAGCCGCCGGCAGCCGTCCGCGACTGGACGTGGCGCGTGCCGGTCTTGGACGCCAGCACGGTGCCGGCGCTGACCACAGCCACCGAATATCCGCCGCGGCGAACCAGCACGGTGCCGATGCTCCGCGACTGGGACGCCAGGGAAGCGAGGCGGGCGACAGCGTCGCCGCCGCGCCCAGGACGGCCGTCCGCCGGCCACGGCGCCTGGAGCAGGGCTGCGGCGCCGTCGGCGGCGCGCAGCTGCAGACCGGCGTCGAGCTCCTCCTCCACCAGTGCGCCGTGGCTCGCGGC
>NZ_KI914920.1:45945-53730 GCF_000520575.1 Arthrobacter sp. I3 | reverse complement strand
CGGAGACGAAGGCCACACGGGTGTCGGGTGTTGTCATGGCGCGGGTCTCCGTTATGAGGGTGTCTGGGCAGGCGGGAACTAGAAGTAGCCTATCTATGTGGATGATCTCTTTGGCGCAGGGCGGGACGGCGGCGCCGCTATCGAGGATGAGGGCGACGCTGACCAGACCGGCGAGAGCCGCCGGGTCTCCCCGCGCAGCCCGCTCGCCGTCCGGATGCGGCCTCGGACACTTGATGACGTGGTGGGCCAGCAGCACCTCCTCGGCCAAGGCTCGCCGCTGCGCCAGCTCGCCGCCGGCACGGACGCCACCGGCCCCGCGGGTCCCAGTTCACTGATCCTCTGGGGCCCTCCTGGTACCGGCAAAACCACGCTCGCGCACGTCATCGCCAAGGGCCCAGGCAGGAAATTCGTCGAGCTCTCCGCCATCACTGCCGGCGTCAAGGACGTCCGCCGCGTCATGGACGAAGCCCTCACCGCCCGTGACCTGTTCAAAACCACCACTGTGCTGTTCCTGGATGAGATCCACCGCTTCAACAAGGCCCAGCAGGACGCCCTGTTGCCCGGCGTCGAGAACCGCTGGGTGGTCCTGGTCGCCGCGACCACCGAAAACCCCTCCTTCTCCGTCGTTTCCCCGCTGCTATCGCGCTCCCTGCTGTTGACGCTCAAACCGCTCACCGACGCCGATGTCGAGGGCCTTCTCCTGCGGGCCGCAACGGATGACCGCGGGCTCGGCGGCAAAGTGGAACTCAGCGACGAGGCCCTGGCACACCTCGTCCGGCTCTCCGGCGGGGATGCCCGCCGTGCACTGACCGCCCTCGAGGCGGCGGCCGGCGTCGCGTTCGGGGACGCGGACGACACTGACGCAGTCGTAGCCGGCACAGCCAGCGGGGCGCCCGAGGCGGCCCCGGTGAAGATCGAGCTCAAGCACACCGAACGCGCCCTGGATGTTGCCTCCGTTCGCTACGACCGGGCCGGGGACCAGCATTACGACGTCGCCAGCGCGTTCATCAAGTCGATCCGGGGTTCCGACGTCGACGCCGCGCTGCACTACCTTGCCCGGATGCTGGAGGCGGGTGAGGACCCCCGGTTCGTGGCCCGCAGGATCGTGATCTCGGCGGCTGAGGACGTCGGCATGGCTGACCCGACTGCCCTGCAGACCGCCGTCGCGGCGGCCCAGGCCGTACAGCTGATCGGCATGCCGGAAGGCCGCATCATCCTCGCCGAAGCCGTGGTGCACCTGGCCACCGCGCCGAAGTCCAACGCCGCGTACATGGGCATTAACCAGGCGATCGCCGACGTCCGCGCCGGGCTCGGGAACGGCATCCCCGCCCACCTTCGCGACGCCCACTACCCGGGCTCGAAACAGCTCGGCCACGGCAAGGGCTACAAATACGCCCACGATGCCCCGCACGCCGTCGCCACGCAGCAGTACCCGCCGGACGACCTCGTCGGGCGCAACTACTACGAACCCACCGGCAACGGGGCCGAACGCGACATCGCCACCCGGCTCGAGCGGCTTCGGAGGATCATCCGCGGCACCTGAAAAGCACGTGGGCGGCAAGTGAACGCCCGTGACCTGCGGCAGGTCGGCGGCGCCCGGTGGCGCCGGAATCCGCCGTTGACATAGGGGCCAAGAGGTCTAACGTGGAATTACGGCGGCATGGATCTGCTGACCGTCCGTGCGGCGCAGGGGACAGCGCGGTCACATCGCTGGCTCCCTCGTTCCGGACCCCGGAACGGCAGCCGGCTTCGCTCCATCCCAGCTCATCCAGCCCGAGCGTTCCCGTCCCGTCCCCGGCAGGTGTCCCATGAGTATCAACTTCGTTACAGCCATGGCAGTGAAGTCCTTCGATGTGCCGGACAAGAAACGGTGCCCGGACAAGGCCGAATTCGACCTCTGCACAGTGAACGACTACTCGGTGGCCCGGCTGATCCTGGGCCCGGGCTGGCGGTGGTCGGAGAACACCAGACCCTACGAGCGGACCGACGTCTGCCTGCACCACCACCTCGGCTTCTGCATCTCCGGTGAAATGGAAGTCGAAACGGCCGAAGGGCTGCGCTCCACGATCCACGCCAACGACACCTACGCGATTCCGCCGGGACACGACGAATGGGTGGTGGGCCCGAAACCGTTCGTGGCCGTGGAATTCCTGGGCGCGGCGTCCTTCGGGCGCAGCGGTGTCCGGGGAGCGCACGCCAGAATCTGACTTCGGTCCGCCGGCCGGATCTGGTAGGCTGGACCGTTGTCTGGCAAGGCACGGACGCACAATCCATGGAAACTTCGGTTCGATGAGGGTTGCCCTGTGCCCAGTAGCAAAAGGCAGCGGTTGGCCGATGCTCTCCATCGTGGAGGCCAGTAACACTGACACACCGCAGATATTGGAAGGACACAAGTGGCTAACAACACTCGTGCTCGCCGTACCGCACGCCTTTCGCGTGCACTCGGCATCGCTCTGACCCCCAAGGCCGCCAAGTACATGGAGCGCCGCCCGTACGGCCCCGGTGAGCATGGCCGTGCCCGCAAGAAGCAGGACTCCGACTACGCCGTACGTCTGCGCGAAAAGCAGCGTCTGCGCGCCCAGTACGGCATCCGCGAAGCCCAGATGACCCGTGCCTTCGAAGAAGCACGCCGCACCAAGGGCCTGACCGGTGAAAACCTGATCGAACTGCTCGAAATGCGTCTCGACGCCCTCGTGCTGCGTGCCGGCTTCGCCCGCACCATCGCCCAGGCCCGCCAGCTGGTTGTGCACCGCCACATCCTCGTTGACGGCATCCGCGTTGACCGCCCGTCTTTCCGCGTCGGCGAGGGCCAGCTGGTCCACGTTCACAGCCGCAGCGAGACCATGCCTCCGTTCCAGGTTGCAGCAGCCGGCGCTCACCGCGACGTCCTGCCGATCGTTCCGGCTTACCTGGACGTCAAGCTTGACGCCCTGCAGGCCCGCCTGGTGCGTCGCCCCAAGCGCTCCGAGATCCCCGTGACCTGCGAAGAGCAGCTCGTCGTGGAATTCTACGCACGCTAATTCAAAAGGCATCACCTACAAAGAAGCCCGTGGCAAGCGCCGCGGGCTTCTTTGTATGTAAGGTACTTGGGGGAGTTCCCCGGGAGCCGGTTCCGCCCGGCGGTCGAAACCGTCGGAACCCGACGCAACAAGCAGGTATCCACTGCAGTTCAAGGAGATGAGTGTCTATGTCTGGTGGCGATATTGCCGGCCTGATCGCGGCTGGAGTGTTTGCACTGCTGGTCCTGCTGCTCGCCGTGCCGATCCTGAAGCTCGGGGGAGTGTTCGATGAAATGCGGACCACCATCCGCTCCATCAGCGACGGCGCCACCCCGCTCATGGACGAGGTCACCGCCACGGTGACCACCACCAACGAGCAGCTGAAGAAGGTTGACGGCATCTCCTCGAACGTCTCGGACGCCTCCGCCAACATCTCGGCGTTGTCCTCGCTCATGGCCGCCACCGTGGGCTCGCCGCTGATCAAGGTGGCAGCCTTCAGCTACGGCGTGCGCTCCGCCTTCAGCACCCGCAAAAAGCCCGCCACCGGCCGCCGCAGCCGCTAAACCCTCCGGGAGCACCTGACATGAACAGAATCATCTGGATGGGAATCGGCGTCGCGATCGGCGTCATCGCCTTCCGCAAAGTCACCGAAGCACAGTCCGCCCTCGGCCCCGAAGGCCTGAACCGGGCCGTCGGACGGCTGACGGACGGCCTGCTCGACTTCGCCGATGCCGTCCGCGATGGCATGGGCGAGCGGGAGTCAGAACTCCGCACGGCCCTCGGGATCGAGACGGCAACGGACCTCGCTGCCGGCGGCACTGTCGCCCGCCGGGATGCGGTCCGGCGCTAGCCGGGAGAGAATTAGTAAGTAAGGTGCCCGTCACCGGGGGCGACGGCGCGCCGACGCCCCCGGTGACGGGCACCAGATTGACGGGCCCGGATCAGTGCCGGTCCTCAGCTTGTCCCGCGCAGCACAGACGCGGGCCACCTAACGCAGTGAATATTGAAGGGTAAGAAAACAGCTCATGAAGTCGCAGGAGATCACCAAGCGCTGGATCGACTTTTTTGTCAGCAAGGGGCACACCGCCGTGCCCTCCGCCTCCCTGGTCTCCAGCGACCCGTCCCTGCTGTTTACGGTGGCCGGCATGGTCCCGTTCATCCCGTACCTGACCGCCCGTGAGGAGGCCCCCTACCAGCGGGCCACCAGCGTGCAGAAGTGCATCCGGACCGGTGACATCGAGGAAGTGGGCAAAACCGCCCGCCACGGCACGTTCTTCCAGATGTGCGGCAACTTCTCCTTTGGCGACTACTTCAAGGAAGACGCCATCAAGTTCGCGTGGGAGCTCCTGACCACCAGCGTGGACGACGGCGGGTACGGACTGCCGCCGGAGCGGCTCTGGGTCACCGTCTATGAAGAGGACGACGAGGCCGAGCAGCTGTGGCTGAAGAACACCGGCATGCCGGCCGAGCGGATCCAGCGCATGGGCAAGTCCGACAACTACTGGTCCACCGGTCAGCCCGGCCCCGCCGGTCCCTGCTCGGAGATCTACTACGACCGCGGCCCGTCCTACGGCGTCGAGGGCGGCCCCATCGCCGATGAAAACCGCTACGTCGAGATCTGGAACCTCGTGTTCATGCAGTACCAGATCGACAACGTCCGCTCGAAGGTGGATTTCGACATCACCGGAGAGCTGCCCAAGAAGAACATCGACACGGGCCTGGGCATGGAGCGCCTCGCGATGATCCTCCAGGACGTCGAGAACATGTACGAGACGGACCAGGTCCGCCCCGTGATCGACCGGGCCGCGGCCCTTTCCGGCCGGGAGTACACCTCCGCGGAGTCCGCCGAGGACCCGCACCACACGGACGACGTCCGCATGCGCGTCGTTGCCGACCACATCCGCTCGGCCCTTATGCTGATCGCCGACGGCGTGACCCCCTCCAACGAGGGCCGCGGCTACGTGCTGCGCCGCCTGATCCGCCGGGCCGTCCGCTCCATGCGCCTGCTCGGCGTCGAAAAGGCGTGCCTGCCGGAACTGCTGCCCGCCTCGCGGGACGCCATGAAGGGTGTCTACCCGATCGTCGAGACCGACTTCGAACGCATCAGCCGGATTGCCTACGCCGAAGAGAAGGCGTTCCTGCGCACCATCGCCTCCGGCACCGCCCGCCTCGAGGACGCCGTCAAGGAATCCAAGGCCGCCAACCAGCCGCTCTCCGGCGCCGACGCCTTTGCCCTGCATGACACCTACGGCTTCCCGATTGACCTCACCCTGGAAATGGCCGAAGAGGCCGGGCTGAAAGTCGACGAGCCCGAGTTCCGCAAGCTCATGCTCGAGCAGCGCCAGCGCGCCCAGGCCGACGCCAAGGGCAAGAAGGGGTCGCACGCTGACCTCAGCGCGTTCCAGGAGCTGCTGTCCGCCGGCGAGACAGTCTTCACCGGCTACACCGAGCTCCAGGGCGAGTCCAAGGTCCGCGGCATCCTCTCCGGCGGCCGGAAGGTCGCCCAGGCCTCCACCGGCGATGAAATCGAACTGGTCCTGGCCGAGACGCCGTTCTACGCCGAAGCCGGCGGCCAGGCTGCCGACACCGGGCTGATCACCGGCGACGGATTCGTCGTCGAGGTCCTGGATGTCCAGCGCCCCGTCAAGGGCCTCAGCGTTCACAAGGCAATCGTCCGCGAAGGCGAAATCGGTGCCGACTCGCTGGTTCAGGCCGCCGTGGACCGGGAGCGCCGCCACGCTGCGGAGCAGGCCCACACCGGCACGCACATTGTGCACGCTGCCCTGCACCAGATCCTCGGCCCGGAAGCCCTGCAGCGCGGCTCCTTCAACAAGGCCGGCTACCTCCGTTTCGACTTCGCCTGGGGTGAGGGCCTGAGCGCCGCCACCCGGTCCGAGATCGAGGAAGTCTCCAACATCGCCATCCGCAACAACTTCCGGGTGGAGACCAAGATCATGGGGCTCGCCGAGGCCAAGGCGCTCGGCGCCATGGCACTGTTCGGCGAGAACTACGGCAACGAGGTCCGCGTCGTGGAAATCGACGGCGCCTGGTCCCGGGAACTCTGCGGCGGTACCCACGTCGGGAACACCTCGCTGATCGGCAGCCTGTCCCTGCTCGGCGAACAGTCGGTCGGCTCAGGAAACCGCCGCGTCGAAGCCTTCGTGGGCATGGACGCGTTCCGGCACCTGGCCGCAGAGCGGGCGCTCGTCACCGAGCTCACGGAAATGCTGAAAGTTCCCTCCGGGCTGCTCGCGGACCGGATTTCCAACACCCTGACCAAGCTCAAGACGGCCGAGAAGGAACTCGAGCGGCTGCGCAAAGAGCAGCTCACGGCCGCCGCAGCCCAGCTGGTCGGCACCGCCCAGGATGCCGCCGGCGTCAAGGTCATCGCGCACGACGCCGGCCAGGTCAGCGGCGCGGACGACCTGCGCGGCCTGGCCCTGGACCTGCGGACGCGTCTCGGGTCCGAGCCCGCCGCCGTCGCGGTGGCCGGTGTCAGCAACGACCGTCCCGTGATCCTGATCGCCACCAACGAAGCCGCCCGGGCGGCCGGAGTCAAGGCCGGTGCCCTGGTGCGCCTCGCCGCAGGCATCCTCGGCGGCGGCGGTGGCGGCAAGGACGACGTCGCCCAGGGCGGCGGGACCGACGCTGCCAAGGTCGGTGCTGCCCTCGGCGCCGTCGTGGACGCCATTACCAGGCGATAGCGGATCCCACGTGTCTGAAGCTGCTGTGGCCGGCGTCTATCCCCGGGGCGTGAAGCTCGGGGTGGACGTCGGCACCGTCCGTGTGGGGGTGGCCGTCTGCGACCCCGACGGAATCCTGGCGACGCCGCTGCGCACGCTGGCGCGGAACGTGAAAAAGAACACTGACGTGCGAATCCTGGCTGCCCTGGCCGCGGAGCTGGGCGCCGTGGAGATTTTCGTGGGACTGCCGCGCACCATGAAGGGCGAAGAGCACGCCTCCGCCAGGATGGCGACCGAGTACGCACAGCTGCTGGTACTGGCCCTGCAGGTCGCCGGATCCGAGGTGCCCGTGCGCCTGGTTGACGAGCGGCTCAGCACCGTGAGCGCCCACCGCAACCTGCACGAAGCTGGCATGAGCAGCAGGAATCACCGTACAGTTGTTGATCAGGTTGCGGCGGCAGGTATTCTGCAACATGCGATTGATATGCAAAAGGCCAGGGGAACGGAGGTCGGAAACCGCGTGTACGCGGAGTCTGCGCCGGGGCCGACCGGAGGCGGCGCACAGACCGGCCCGGCAGTACAGACGCACTCTTCAGAAAATGGAAGGCTACAGTGAGCCCGGTCAACAGTGATGACTCCTCCGGTGACGCCCTTGGTGGCGCCGGCCGACCGCTGACGCGCAAAGAAATCCGGGCCCGGGAAAAGCTTCTGGCCACCCAGGGCCACAACGTGATCCCGCCGCAGGCTTTTGAGACGGGACCGGACGTTCCGACGCCGGCAACGGCACCGGCGCAGGACAGCGAACTGCCGCAGTCCGCACCGGAACTTCCCGACGCGGCACCGACAGTGCACGAAGAAGCCATTCGTGAAGAGCCCGTGCACGAAGAAGCCGTGCGTGAAGAGCCCGTGCGCGAAGAAGCCGTGCGTGAAGAAGCCGTGCGTGAAGAGTCCGTGCGCGAAGAAGGCGTGCACGAAGACTTCACGCAGCTGATCCCTGTCCGTGATGTACCAGTCCACGAAGTACCTTCCCGCGACGAGCCCGTCCGCGAAGACGCTGGCCACGAGGACGTCGTCTATGCGTCAGCGGGCCGGCTCGGCCACGG
>NZ_KI914920.1:44011-45845 GCF_000520575.1 Arthrobacter sp. I3 | reverse complement strand
AGCCACGATGCGGCTGCCCATGACGCCGGCGTCCACGATGGCTACGCTCCGCACCCCCACGACGAGGCCCACCATCTCTACGACAACTCCGGTGACCCCCAGGCACAGCCGCACCCGGAGGCCGAATACCACGGCGACCCGGGCGAGGAGCTGATGGCCGGAGCGGCCCGCTACGACAAGGGACCGTCCAAGAAGGTCCGCCGCCGGCGCCGCTTCCTGGCCCTGGTGCTGACCCTGACGGTCTTCGTCGTCGCAATCGCCGTCGGCGCACAGTTCCTCAAGCCCCTCCTCGGCGGGGACACCATGGCCGACTACCCCGGCCCCGGAACCGGTGAGGTCACCATCACGATCGAACCCGGCGCCGGAACGCGGTCCGTGGCCACCGAACTTCAGTCGAAAAAGGTCGTGGCCAACGCGGACACCTTCCTCAAGGAATTCACCGCCTCCGGCGGTGCCCTGAACCCCGGCACGTTCTCGATGCGCCAGGAAATGAAGAACTCCGATGCAGTGGATGTCCTGCTCAACAAGGGCCAGAGCAAAGTCATGTACTTTGCGCTCAGCGCCGGGCTGCGGATCAGCGAATCCCTGCAGGCGATTTCCGAGGGCACCGGGATTCCTGTTCAGGACCTGAAAGCGCTCAGCGATGCGCCCGCGCAGTTCGGCGTCCCGGCCAAAGCCAAAAACCTCGAGGGCTACCTGGCGCCGGGGGAGTACCGCTTCCCGTTGGGTTCCTCCGCCAAGGACATTTTGCAGAAGCTCGTCGGCAGTACCCAGGATGAACTCAAGGCCCAGGGCGTTACTGATCCCGCGAAACAGTACGACGTCGTGACGGTGGCCAGCATCGTCCAGGCCGAAGGCGGCCAGGCCGAATATGGTGACGTCGCCGGTGCCATCTACAACCGCCTCAAGCCCAACAACACCGAGACCAACGGGCTCATCCAGTCCGATGCCACCGTCACCTACGGCCTGGGCATCCGCAGCTTCCACATCGACGAGGCCCAGAAGGCTGACAAGTCGAACCCGTACAACACCTACGCCAACCAGGGGCTGCCCGCCGGACCCATCGGTTCCCCCGGCAAGACGGCCATTGACGCCGCCGCCAAGCCCAAGTCCAACAGCTTCCTCTACTGGGTCACCATCAACCTGGACACCAAGGAGACCAAGTTCTCCAAGACGCTGGCGGAACACAACGGCTACGTGGCGCAGTACAACGCCTGGTGCGAGGCCAACCCGGGACGCTGCGTATGACGCTGCGGGCGGCCGTCCTCGGGCATCCCATCAGCCATTCGAAGTCGCCGGCGCTGCACCGGGCCGCGTACGCCCACCTGGGCGTGGATATCGCCTACTCCGCCATTGACGTGACCGAGGCCGCCCTGCCCGATTTTATGAGGCAGGTCAGGGACGAGGTGCGCGCTGACGGTTCCTGGCGCGGCCTGTCAGTCACCATGCCGCTCAAATCGGCCATGGTAGCGGAAGTGGACGAGGTCCGGGGCGTGGGGCGCGTACTCGGGGTCGTCAACACGGTTGCGTTCGAATCCGACGGCGGCAGTGCTGGCCACACGCGATTGGTCGCGTACAACACCGACGTCACCGGGATCGTCAACGCGCTCCGGCACGCGGGGGCAGCCTCGGCGCCCACCGCCGTGATCCTCGGCGGGGGCGGGACCGCGGCCGCAGCCATCGCGGCGCTCAAGGAACTGGGGGCGGTGTCCGCCGACGTGTTCGTCCGCGATGTCAGCCGTGCGGCAGAGGCCCGCGCGGCCTCCGCCGCCGTCGGCGTCCCCATCCGGGTGCTTCCCCTGGCAGGCGCGGCAGCCGCCGTCGCCGCGGCCGA
>NZ_KI914920.1:41867-43911 GCF_000520575.1 Arthrobacter sp. I3 | reverse complement strand
GCCGCGGCCGACGTCGTCATCTCCACACTGCCGCCCCGCGCGGCAGACGCACTGGCCGGGGAACTGGCCGAAGAGCTGGCGGCGAAACGGCCAGGAGAACTGCCTCCGCATGGCAGCCCGGGCGTCCTCCTGGACGTCGCCTATGATCCATGGCCCAGCCGGATCGCCGCGGTCTGGCAGGCCGCCGGCGGCACGGTGGTCCCCGGACTGGAAATGCTGATCTACCAGGCGGTGGAGCAGGTACGGCACTTCACCGGGCTGGGCGAGGCCCTCCCTGCCAGTGTCACAGATGTGATGTGTGACGCAGTCGGGGCGCCCCGACGGGTGTTCTAACCGCCCGACATGGCAGGATGGAATGTATGTTGCGTTGGTTGACTGCCGGAGAATCCCATGGCCCGGCACTGGTCGGAATAATTGAAGGCGTGCCCGCCGGTGTGGAACTCACCAGCGCCCACATCAGCGAGGCGTTGGCCCGCCGCCGGCTCGGCTATGGCCGCGGCGCCCGGATGAAATTCGAGCAGGACGTGGTCACGATCCTCGGCGGAGTCCGCCACGGCCTGACCCAGGGCGGCCCCGTCGCCATCCAGGTCGGCAACACCGAATGGCCCAAGTGGGAACAGATCATGTCCTCCGATCCCGTGGAGCCCGAAATCCTGGCCGACCAGGCCCGGAACGCCCCGCTGACGCGCCCGCGGCCCGGCCACGCAGACTTCACCGGCATGCAGAAATACGGCTTCGACGAGGCCCGCCCGGTCCTGGAGCGCGCCAGCGCCCGCGAGACGGCCACGAGGGTGGCGCTCGGCACGGTCGCCGCGGCCTTCCTCAAGCAGCTCGGCATCGAGCTCGTCTCCCACACCGTATCCATCGCCAGCGTCGCCGTGCCGGAGGGCCGGCCGCTGCCGGTGCCGGGCAACGTGCTCGCCCTGGATGCCGACCCGCTGCGCTGCTTCGACCGCGAAACCTCGGACGCCATGGTGGCCGAGGTCGACGTCGCGCACAAGGAAGGCGAAACCCTCGGCGGCGTCGTCGAAGTGCTTGCCTACGGCCTCCCGCCGGGACTCGGCAGCTACGTGCACTGGGACCGGCGCCTCGACTCGCGTCTGGCGGCCGCCCTCATGGGCATCCAGGCCATCAAGGGCGTTGAAGTCGGCGACGGCTTCCTGACCGCCGCGCGCCGCGGCTCCGCCGCCCACGACGAGATCGTCAAGGACGCGGACGGCAAGATCATCCGTACCTCCAACCGCGCAGGCGGGATCGAGGGCGGCATGAGCATTGGCGATGTCCTGCGCGTCCGTGCCGCCATGAAACCGATCGCCACCGTGCCCCGCGCGCTCAGGACGGTCGACGTCAGCACGGGGGAGGCCGCCAAGGCCCACCACCAGCGCTCCGACGTCTGTGCCGTGCCGGCCGCCGGTGTGGTGGCCGAGGCCATGGTGGCCCTCGTGATCGCCGAAGCGGTCGCGGAAAAATTCGGCGGTGACTCCGTGCAGGAGACCGCGCGCAACATCAAGGGTTACCTGGACAGCATTCCGGCGTCCCTGGACTCGATCGGCCACTAGTGCCGGCCGGGAAAACCGACGGGCCCTCCGCCGCGGCGGCGCCCGCGGCAAATATCGTTGGCCCGGTGGTCCTGATCGGACCGATGGCCGTGGGCAAATCGGCGATCGGACAGCAGCTCGCCGAGCACTTGGGGTGCGCCTTCATGGACACCGACGCCCTCGTCGTTGCCCAGCACGGGACGATTGCCGAGATCTTCGCCAGCCGCGGCGAGCACGCCTTCCGCGAAATGGAGGCGCGGGCCGTGGCCCAGGCCATCGAAGAGGCGCAGGGCGGCACTGCCGTCATTTCGCTCGGCGGCGGGGCCGTCCTTGATTCCGGTACCCAGCAGCTCCTGGGCCGCTGTACCGTTGTTTACCTCGAATGCGACGCCGGGACTGTAGCGGAACGCATCGCCAGAAATTCGGGCCGGCCGCTCCTGGCCGGCGACGCCATGGGCCGGTGGCGGACCTTGTTCGCCACCCGGCAGCCGGTCTACGAACGGCTC
>NZ_KI914920.1:37661-41767 GCF_000520575.1 Arthrobacter sp. I3 | reverse complement strand
TCCTCGATGTCCGGCGCGGCAGCGTTCCGGAGCTGGCTCACCGGCTGGAAGATGCGCTGGGGGAGCGCGCCGCGGCTAAGGCCGCGGCGGTGCCCACTCCGGCGTCGACAAAGGAAGTTGAATAGTGAGTACCGAATCAACCGTCATCAAAGTCACCGGACAAACGCCGGGTGAGAACTACGACGTCGTAGTGGGCCGCGGCCTCCTGGCAAGCCTGCCGGGCCTGCTGGGTGAGCGCGTCAAGCGCGTGCTGGTCATCCACCCCCGTGCGCTGCGGTTGACCGGGGACACCGTCCGGGAAGAGCTGGCCGCCGCCGGGTTCACCGCGCTGACCGCAGAAATCCCCGACGCCGAAGAGGGCAAACACATCGAGGTCGCCTCGTTCTGCTGGCAGGTGCTGGGGCAGAACGACTTCACCCGCTCCGATGCCATCGTCGCCGTCGGCGGCGGCGCCGTCACCGACCTGGCCGGCTTTGTCGCCGCGACCTGGCTGCGCGGCGTGAAGGTCATCCACATGCCCACGAGCCTGCTGGGCATGGTGGACGCCTCGGTCGGCGGCAAGACCGGCATCAACACCGCCGAGGGCAAGAACCTGGTGGGCGCGTTCCACCCGCCGGCCGGTGTCCTCGCGGACCTCGACACGCTGGAGACGCTGCCGAAGAACGAGATCATCTCCGGCATGGCCGAGGTCATCAAGTGCGGCTTCATCGCCGACCCGGCCATCCTGGACCTGATCGAGAAGGACCCGTCCGCGGTCTCCGATCCGCGCTCGGACACCCTGCGCGAACTGATCGAACGCGCCATCAGCGTCAAGGCCCGGGTGGTGTCCGAGGACCTGAAGGAAACCGGCCAGCGCGAGATCCTGAACTACGGCCACACCCTGGGCCACGCGATCGAACTCGCCGAGCGCTACTCCTGGCGGCACGGCGCCGCCGTCTCCGTGGGCATGATGTTCGCCGCCGAGCTCGCCCGCAGCGTCGGCCGGCTCAGCGACGCCGACGCCGACAGGCACCGCAGCATCCTGGAAAGCCTCGGGCTTCCCATCACCTACCGCCGCGACCGCTGGCAGGCCCTCCTGGACGGCATGCGCCGGGACAAGAAATCCCGCGGTGACCTGCTGCGGTTCGTGGTGCTCGACGGCGTCGGCCGGCCCGGCATCCTCGATGTCCCGGACACGTCCCTGCTGTTTGCCGCCTACCAGGAGATTGCCTCCTGATGCACATGGTCAAGGGCGGAACGAGCGAGTGGCCGGACGCGGGATTTCCCGGGATCCGGATCAACCCGCAGTCCCTGATGCCCCAGATCGTCAATGACGATGTCATGGCCGAGGCCCTGGCGGCCTCGACAGACCCCGGGGACCTGATCCTGGTCCGGCTCGTCGAAGGGCACGCGGCCGAAGCCGCGGAGCTCCTTGCCGAGGCCCGCTACAAGGACCCCGGCTCGCTCCGGCTGCGGATCTTCGAGGCGGACGTGCTCCGGGTCTCGAACCGGTTCGACCGGGCGGTGGAGGTGTTCCGCCAACTCCTCGCCGAGACCCAGGGCACCCTGGAAGAGGCCGCCGTCCGCCAGCACCTCGGCCGGTCCTACTTCGCCGGCGGGAACATTGGCGCCGCCGTCGAATCCTTCGCCAAGGCGCTGGATCTGCGCGTCGCCGGGTCCGCCGACGCGGCCCTCATCTATGCCTCCACCGTTGCGCTGCAGCGCGCCAGGGACGTGCTGGAACAGCAGTCCTGAGCCTGCGTCAGGCAGCTGTCCGCCGGAACCGGTAGAATAGATCTTGGATTTTTGACAAATACGCGCTGGCGGGCCGCTTGGCACGCCGGCCCGGCATAGATCGTCAGGCCGATAGCACCGGCCTGATGGAACCAGAGAGAAACTAAGAGGATACAGTGGCAACCACTAACGACATCAAGAACGGAACCGTCCTTAAGCTCGAGGGCCAGCTTTGGAACATCATCGAGTTCCAGCACGTCAAGCCCGGCAAGGGTGGCGCGTTCGTGCGCACCAAGATGCGCAACGTGATGTCCGGCAAGGTCGTCGACAAGACCTTCAACGCCGGACTGAAGATTGAGACCGCCACGGTGGACCGCCGCGATTACCAGTACCTGTACCAGGACGGCGCCGACTTCGTCTTCATGGACACCTCGGACTTCGACCAGCTCACCGTCTCGGCCGCCACCGTCGGCGACGCCACCAACTTCATGCTCGAGAACCAGATGGTCAACATCGCCATCCACGAGGGCAACCCGCTCTACATCGAGCTGCCCCCGAGCGTCGTCCTCGAAATCACCTACACCGAGCCGGGCCTGCAGGGCGACCGCTCCTCGGCCGGCACCAAGCCCGCCACCCTCGAAACCGGGTACGAGATCCAGGTGCCGCTGTTCGTCGAGAACAACACCAAGGTCAAGGTCGACACCCGCGACGGCAGCTACCTCGGCCGGGTCAACGACTAGTGAGTGCGCGCGGTAAGGCCCGGAACCGGGCCCTCGATGTGCTCTTTGAGGCCGAGCAGCGCTCAGCCTCCGCGTTCGACGTGCTGAAGTCCCGCCGCGAGCAGACAGACCAGATCGTCAACCCCTACACCCTCGAAATCGTCGAAGGCGTGGTCTCGCACCAGGTGGCCATCGACGAATTCCTGGAGACCTATTCGCAGGGCTGGACCCTGGAGCGCATGCCCTCCGTGGACCGCATCATCCTGCGGATCGGCACGTGGGAACTGCTCTACAACGACGACGTCCCGGACGGCGTGGCGGTCAGCGAGGCCGTGGCCTTGGCCAAGACGCTCTCCACGGACGAGTCGCCGTCATTCATCAACGGCCTGCTGGGCCGGCTGCAGCAGCTCAAGCCCTCGCTGCTGGCGTAAGCTCTGAGCGCCCCGAAGAACCCCGGCCAGGACATCCTGGCCGGGGTTCTTTCTTTTCCCCGGTTGTCCACGGCCGCGCTGGCCCCATTGGGTTCCCCCGGTCCCTAGCCGACGACGGCGGCCCGGAGCGCGGCGGTCTCGGTGAGCTGGTACTGCTCATCGCGCTGGTGTGCCGGCACGTCCCGGCCCCTGAGAATCCGTTGCCGGGTGAGGGCGAGCTGGGTGGCGGCATCGAGCAGCGCCTTCATCTGCACGCCCCGCCCGGTGGACCGGGCCCAGCGAAGCGCGGAACGGCGGCCGGCGGCTGTGGCCAGCATGTCCACCTCGCCCGCGGTAAACCAGCCCGCGGCCGCGTATTCCGTCAGCCGCTGGCGGGTGAGCCTGCGCTCAGCCACCCGCAGCAGCACGATCACCAGCACCGCCAGCAGGAAGATCGGCACCTGCACCATCACGTACCGGCCCAGGAAGTCCCGGCCCATGCTGTTCCAGGCGCTGTGCAACAGCATCGCGGGGACGAGGCCGGCGAAGAACGCCAGCACGGACAATCCGGTGTTCCCGCGGCGGGCGGCGAAGCCCATGACCAGGCCCGTGGTACCCGTGAATATAGCGTGGGCGAAGGGTGAGAGGACCCCACGGAGAAAGTAGACCACCGCGAGGTCCGTGCCGGGGTCGCTGGATTCGGCGATGGCGCGGCCGAAGTAGAGGATGTTCTCGGTAAATGCGAAGCCCGCCGCGATCGTGAAGGCGAACACCACACCGTCGACCGGTCCGTTGAAGTGTTTCGGGGCAAAGAGCACGAGCAACAGCAGCCCCAGGGACTTGGCGAATTCCTCCACCACCGGCGCCTGGACCGTCACGGCGAACGTCGAATAGTCCAGTCCAGAGGCAGGCCCGGCCACCAGTGAGAAATAGGGCTGGATCAGCATCGTCACCGCGATCGAGACGACGGCTCCCCAGGCAAACGCGAAAAGCAGCAGGGGTTTCGGCTCGGGTTCCCAGCGGTCGATGAAGCGCACCGTCAGCAACACGGTCCCCAGGGGAACCAGCGAGGCCACGAAACCAATGGCAAAGCCGGTGATTCCGGTCCTTTCCAGCAGGAAGGGCACCACCAGGAACAGGCAGAGGACCGCCAGGAATCCGCCGGCCATCACCAGGCCAAAAACACCGGAACCGCGGCCGTTCTTCCAACCCGGGCTGCCTCCCGCCGGCCCGGCGGGAGGCAGTGCCGGCTGCAACTGGCCGC
>NZ_KI914920.1:34201-37561 GCF_000520575.1 Arthrobacter sp. I3 | reverse complement strand
CCCGCCGGCCCGGCGGGAGGCAGTGCCGGCTGCAACTGGCCGCCGTCGTTGGCAGGGGCCCGCTGGTAGTTCGCCGGCTGGACACGCCCCAGCCACGTCGGGTTGGCCTGCCGGGGCAGCGGCCCCTGGCGGGGGCCGCCGGGGTGCTCATGCCCCGGCCGCGGTCCGTTCATCGTCATGGAACAGAGCCTATGTCCGTGTGAGGTTAAACGCATTCCGGCGGAGACGGGGCGGCAGTGCCGTTGTGGTAATTTGAAAGAGCAAATAATCCTTTTTTAATTCCGTCCCGTGAGGCGGGGAAAGGGGAGACGAGCTTTGACTTCCGTGCCTTCAGCACCGGGTCCGGCGCAGGTGGTGCTCACCCGGGTTGTCCTCAACCAGGCTGACATCGACCGCGCGCTCACTCGTATCGCCCATGAAATTCTTGAGGCCAACAAGGGCTCCCAGGACCTCGTCCTGCTGGGCATCCCGCGCCGGGGCTATCCCCTCGCCGTCCGCCTCGCCGCCAAGATCGCCGCCGCGGACCCCACCGTGGACGCCGCCGCCATCGTCGGTCAACTCGACGTCACGATGTTCCGCGACGACCTCTCGCACCAGCCCACCAGGCCGCCGTACCCCACCCAGCTGCCGCGCACGGGCATCGACAACAAAGTTGTGGTGCTGATCGACGACGTCCTCTATTCCGGGCGCACCATCCGGGCAGCACTGGACGCCATCATCGACCTCGGCCGGCCGCGGATTGTCCGCCTCGCCGTGCTGATCGACCGCGGCCACCGGGAACTGCCCATCCGCGCCGACCATGTCGGCAAGAACCTGCCTACCTCCTCATCGGAGAAGGTCCGGGTCCGGCTCGAGGAAACCGATTCTGCCGGAGACGGCGCCCCCGTCAATGAAGTCGTCATCGAGGCCACCGCATGAGGCACCTGCTCTCCACCGAAGACTTGAGCCTGCACAACGCCATCCGCATCCTGGACACCACCGAGGAAATGGCTGCGGTGGGGGAGCGCGAGGTCAAAAAGCTCCCGGCCCTGCGGGGACGCACCGTGGTCAACCTCTTCTTCGAGGACTCCACCCGCACCCGGATCTCCTTCGAAGCCGCCGCCAAGCGGCTCTCCGCCGACGTCATCAACTTCGCCGCGAAGGGCTCGTCCGTCTCTAAGGGCGAGTCGCTGAAGGACACCGCCCAGACCCTCGCCGCGATGGGCGCCGACGCCGTGGTCATCCGGCACTGGGCCTCCGGCGCCCCGCACCGGCTCGCCGCGACCGACTGGATCGACGCCGCCGTCATCAACGCCGGCGACGGCACCCACGAACACCCCACCCAGGCGTTGCTGGACGCGTTCACGATGCGCCGGCACTGGTCGAAGCTCGCTGGCACGCCGTCTGCCGGCGCCGACCTCAAAGGCATGCGCGTCGCCATCGCCGGTGACGTCCTGCACTCGCGCGTTGCCCGCTCCAACGTCTGGCTGCTGCGCACCCTCGGCGCCGAGGTCACCCTCGTCGCGCCGCCCACGCTGCTCCCCATCGGCGTCGAAAAATGGCCGTGCGCCGTCAGCTTTGACCTCGACGAGACCCTCGCGCAAGGCGTGGACGCCATGATGATGCTCCGCGTCCAGGGCGAACGGATGAATGCCTCGTTCTTCCCCACCACGCGCGAATACTCGCGGCGCTGGGGCTTCGACGACAACCGGCTCCGTGCCCTCGACAGCCTGGGGCTCAAGGACACCATCATCATGCACCCCGGTCCCATGAACCGCGGCCTGGAAATCTCCGCGGCCGCGGCCGACTCGCCCCGCTCCACTGTGCTGGCGCAGGTGCGCAACGGCGTCTCGGTCCGGATGGCGGCACTGTACCTGCTGCTGTCCGGGGAGAACCGCGAGCCGGCCGCCGCACCAGTTTCTGCTGCCGCGCCCGTATCCGCGGCCGCGTCCGCGACGCACGCCGCCATTCCGAACCTCACTTATTCCCACCAGGAGAGCCACTGATGGCCGATCAGCACCAGAACGCAGACAACAGCGGCGCCTACCTCATCCGGGGCGCCTCGATCCTGGGCGGAGCCGCCGAGGACCTCCTGATCCGGGACGGCGTGATCGCCGCCCGCGGCCGTCAGCTGGACGCCGACGGCGCCGGGGTGCGGGACGCAACAGTAATCGACGCCGCGGGCCTCGTCGCGCTCCCGGGCATGGTGGACATCCACACCCACCTGCGCGAACCTGGCCGCGAAGACGCCGAAACCGTCGAAACCGGCACCCGCGCCGCCGCCCTGGGCGGCTACACGGCCGTGCACGCCATGGCCAACAGCACCCCGGTGGCGGACACCGCCGGCGTCGTGGAGCAAGTCCTCACCCTTGGCCGGACCGCCGGCTGGGTGGACGTCCGCCCTGTGGGAGCAGTCACCGTCGGCCTCGCGGGGGAGCAGCTCGCCGAGCTCGGCGCCATGGCCGACTCCCGCGCCCACGTGCGGGTGTTCTCCGACGACGGCATCTGCGTCCACGATCCGGTGCTGATGCGCCGCGCGCTCGAATACGTCAAGGCGTTCGACGGCGTCGTGGCCCAGCACGCGCAGGAACCCCGGCTCACTGCCGGCGCCCAGATGAACGAGGGCGAGGTCTCCGCCGTCCTCGGCCTGGCCGGCTGGCCGGCCGTCGCCGAAGAGAGCATCATCGCCCGGGACGTGCTGCTGGCCCAGCACGTCGGGTCCCGCCTGCACGTCTGCCACGTCTCCACGGCCGGGTCCGTGGAGATTATCCGCTGGGCCAAGTCCCGCGGCGTCAACGTCACGGCCGAGGTCACCCCGCACCACCTCTGGCTCACGGATGAGCTCGCCCGCAGCTACGACCCCGTCTACAAGGTCAACCCGCCGCTGCGCACGGACGCCGATGTCCAGGCCCTCCGGGCCGCCCTGGCCGACGGCACGATCGACGTCGTCGGCACCGACCACGCCCCGCACCCGAGCGAACACAAGGAATGCGAGTGGGCGCAGGCAGCCATGGGCATGACCGGGCTGGAAACCGCGCTCTCCGTGGTCCAGCACACCATGATCGAAACCGGCCTGATGGGCTGGGAGGATTTTGCCCGCGTGACCTCCACGGTGCCGGCCGCCATCGGCCGGGTCCAGGACCAGGGCCGCCCGCTCGAGGCCGGGGAGCCTGCCAACGTCATACTCGTGGACCCGGCTGCGCGCTGGACCGTGGACCCTTCTAAGATGGCAACCATGGGCCGTAACTCTCCGTTTGCCGGCCGGGAACTGCCGGGGAAGGTAGTGGCGACGTTCTTCAAGGGCCACCCGACCGTTCTCGACGGAAAACTCAACACCCCGTACCGGTGGCCGGCCGAAGCGCTCGACGCAGGACCGGCGGG
>NZ_KI914920.1:28480-34101 GCF_000520575.1 Arthrobacter sp. I3 | reverse complement strand
GCCGACGGCCAGTACGTCGCCTCCACCACCGCCGGCGACTGGCTGGACCGGATCGCCGTGCACAATCTGGGCCTCCGCACCAACGCCAAGCTCTCCGTGCACCCCGAAGGCGTGCTGTTCGAGCGCGCGGGCGCCGGCCCGGTGTTCATCCCGGCCGGACGCCTGACCGGTGTGCGGCAGGAAAGCGGCATGGCCGGAAAGTTCGTGGAAAAGGACGGCCTGCTGGTGCTCAGCTGGATGCTCGGTTCCCACGAACTCGACACCGGCTACCGGACGCGCCGCGCCGAGGACAAAGCCGTGCTCCTCACCACCCTCCAAGATTTGATCTCCGCAGCCCCTCAGGCAGAAGCCGATAGTGGAAAGTAACGACGTGACGGACCCCAACGAAGTGACAGCAACAGCAGTGTCAGAAAAATCAGTGACAGAAGCTGCAGAGCCAGCAAAGGCCGCCGCTGCAGCATCCACCCCCGCGGTCCTCGTGCTCGAGGACGGCCGGATTTTCCGCGGCACCAGCTACGGCGCCACCGGAACGGCCCTCGGCGAAGCAGTCTTCGCGACCGGCATGACCGGCTACCAGGAGACCATCACCGACCCCTCCTACGCACGCCAGCTCGTGGTCCAGACCGCGCCGCACATTGGCAACACCGGCGTCAACACCGACGACGCCGAGTCCCGCCGCATCTGGGTGGCCGGCTACATCGTCCGCGACGCCGCGCGCCGGCCCTCCAACTGGCGTTCCGAACGCCCCCTCGACGACGAGCTCGTCGAGCAGGGGATCGTCGGCATCCAGGGCGTCGACACCCGCGCCATCACCCGCCACCTGCGCGAACACAAGACCATGCGCGCCGGCATCTTCTCCGGCGACGCCGCCCGCACCACGGACAAGGAACTCATCGACGCCGTCCTGGCCAGCGCGCCGATGGAAGGCTCACGGCTCGCCGAGGAAGTCAGCGTGGACGCCGCCTACACGGTGGAGCCCAAGGACTTCGGCTGGGACGGCGAGCCGCGGTTCAGCATTGCCGCTATCGACTTGGGCATCAAGCGCATGACCCCCGTCCGGTTCGCCGAGCGCGGGGTGCGGGTGCACGTGCTGCCCGCCACGGCAACCCTCGCCGACGTCCAGGCCGTCAACCCGGACGGCTTCTTCATGTCCAACGGCCCCGGCGACCCCGCCACCGCGGACAACCAAGTGGCGCTGCTGCGCTCCGTGCTCGATGAGAAGATCCCGTACTTCGGTATCTGCTTCGGCAACCAGATCCTCGGCCGGGCCCTCGGGTTCGGCACCTACAAGCTCCGCTACGGCCACCGCGGCCTGAACCAGCCCGTGATGGACCGCCGCACCGGCAAGGTCGAAATCACTTCGCAGAACCACGGCTTCGCCGTCGACGCCCCGCTCAACGGCGCCACCCAGGCCCCCGAGGAACGCTTCGGCCGCGTCGAGGTCAGCCACGTGAGCCTCAACGACGACGTCGTCGAAGGACTGTCCTGCCTCGACATTCCGGCCTTCTCCGTGCAGTACCACCCCGAAGCGGCCGCCGGCCCGCACGACGCCGCCTACCTCTTCGACCGCTTCATCGAACTGATGGCGGACGCTTCTTCAAAGACAGAGACCGGCACAAAGACTGCCACCGATTCCAAGACTGAGGACACGAAGTAATGCCCAAGAGAACTGACCTCAAGAGCGTCATGGTCATCGGGTCCGGCCCGATCGTGATCGGCCAGGCCGCCGAATTCGATTACTCCGGCACCCAGGCGCTGCGCGTCCTCAAGGAGGAAGGCCTGCGGGTCATCCTCGTCAACTCCAACCCGGCCACCATCATGACGGACCCCGAGTTCGCGGACGCGACCTACATCGAGCCGATCACCCCCGAAGTGGTGGAGAAAATCATCGCCAAGGAGCGCCCCGACGCGCTCCTGCCGACCCTCGGCGGCCAGACGGCCCTCAACACGGCCATCGCGCTGGACAAGAACGGCGTCCTGGAGAAGTACAACGTCGAGCTGATCGGCGCCAACATTGCCGCGATTGAGCTGGGCGAGGACCGCGAGAAGTTCAAGGGCGTCGTCGAGCGCTGCGGCGCCGAGTCGGCCCGCAGCCACATCATCCACACCATGGACGAGGCACTCGCCGCGGCCGGTGACCTCGGTTACCCGATGGTCGTCCGTCCCTCCTTCACCATGGGCGGCCTGGGCTCCGGGCTGGCCTACGACGAGGGGGACCTGCGCCGGATCGTCGGCCAGGGCCTGCAGTACAGCCCCACGTCCGAGGTGCTGCTCGAAGAGAGCATCCTCGGCTGGAAGGAGTACGAGCTCGAGATGATGCGGGACAAGAACGACAACGTCGTGGTGGTCTGCTCCATCGAGAACTTCGACCCGGTCGGCGTACACACCGGCGACTCGATCACTGTCGCCCCGGCCCTGACCCTGACGGACCGCGAATACCAGCGGCTGCGCGACATCTCCATCGCGGTCATCCGCGAGGTCGGCGTCGACACCGGCGGCTGCAACATCCAGTTCGCCGTCGAGCCGGACACCGGCCGCGTCGTCGTGATCGAAATGAACCCCCGCGTCTCCCGTTCCTCCGCCCTCGCGTCCAAGGCCACCGGCTTCGCGATCGCCAAGATCGCCACGAAGCTGTCCCTCGGCTACACCCTGGACGAGATCCCGAACGACATCACCCAGAAGACCCCGGCGTCCTTCGAACCGACCCTGGACTACGTGGTGGTGAAGGTCCCGCGCTTCGCGTTCGAGAAGTTCCCGGCGGCGGACCCCACCCTGACCACCACCATGAAGTCGGTGGGCGAGGCCATGGCCATGGGCCGGAACTTCACCGAGGCGCTGCAGAAGGCCTTGCGCTCCCTGGAGCAGAAGGGCTCCCAGCTGGACTTCAGCCACGTCCCGGAATGGGAAGTCGCGGAGCTGATCGAGAAGGCCAAGCGTCCCACCACCGAGCGCCTGCACCAGGTGCAGCGCGCCATGCTCGGCGGCGCCACCGCGGAACAGCTCTTCGAGGCGACCAAGATCGACCCCTGGTACCTGGACCAGCTCCAGCTGCTGAACGAGATCTCGCTCGAAATCCGCCAGGCCGCGGCGCTGACGCCGGAGATGCTGACCCGCGCCAAGCGCCACGGCTTCTCCGACGAACAGATCGGTGCGCTGACCCACAACTCCGAGGACGTCGTCCGCGGGGTCCGGCAGGCCCTGGGCATCCGTCCCGTCTACAAGACCGTGGACACCTGCGCGGCCGAGTTCGCCGCCTACACCCCGTACCACTACTCCTCCTATGACGAGGAGGACGAGGTTGCGCTGCACGCCAAGCCGTCCATCATCATCCTCGGGTCCGGCCCCAACCGGATCGGCCAGGGCATCGAGTTCGACTACTCCTGCGTGCACGCCTCGATGGCGCTGCGCAAGGCCGGCTACGAGACCGTGATGGTCAACTGCAACCCGGAAACCGTCTCCACCGACTACGACGTCTCCACCCGGCTCTACTTCGAACCGCTCACCCTGGAGGACGTCCTCGAGGTCATCGCGGCCGAGGAGCGCACCGGTGGGGTCATGGGCGTCTTCGTCCAGCTCGGCGGCCAGACCCCGCTCAAGCTCGCCCAGCAGCTCGCCGACGCCGGCGTGCCGATCCTCGGCACCTCGCCGGAGGCAATCGACCTCGCCGAACACCGCGGCGCCTTCTCCCGCGTCCTCGACAAGGCCGGGCTCGTCTCGCCGAAGAACGGCACCGCCGTGTCCTTCGAGGACGCCAAGAAGATCGCCGACGAGATCGGCTACCCGGTCCTGGTCCGGCCCTCCTACGTCCTCGGCGGACGCGGCATGGAGATCGTCTACGACGAGCCCAACCTCTCCCGCTACATCGCCAACGCCACCGAGATCACCCCCGACCACCCGGTGCTGATCGACCGCTTCCTCGAGGACGCCGTCGAGATCGACGTCGATGCCCTCTACGACGGCACGGAGATGTACCTCGGCGGCATCATGGAACACATCGAGGAGGCCGGCATCCACTCCGGCGACTCGGCCTGCGTCCTGCCGCCCATCACCCTGGGCGGCAACGTGCTGGAACGGGTGCGGACCGCCACCCTGGCGATCGCCGAGGGCGTGGGCGTCCGCGGCCTGATCAACATCCAGTTCGCCCTGGCCTCCGACGTGCTCTACGTCCTCGAAGCCAACCCGCGCGCGTCCCGCACCGTCCCGTTCGTCTCCAAGGCCACGGGTGTCCAGATGGCGAAAGCCGCGGCCCTGATCGGCACCGGCGTCACCATCAACCAGCTCCGCAGCGCCTACAAGATGCTGCCGGAGAGCGGCGACGGCTCCACCCTGCCGCTGGACGCGCCGGTCTCGGTCAAGGAAGCCGTGCTGCCGTTCAGCCGCTTCCGCACCCCGGAGGGCAAGGTGGTCGACTCCCTGCTCGGCCCGGAAATGCGCTCCACGGGCGAGGTCATGGGCATCGACAAGCACTTCGACACGGCCTTCGCCAAGAGCCAGGCGGCCGCGAACAACGCCCTGCCCACCGAGGGCAAGATCTTCGTCTCGGTGGCCAACCGGGACAAGCGCTCGGTCATCATGGGCGTCAAGCGGCTCTCGGACCTCGGCTTCGAGATCGTCTCCACCGGCGGCACGGCCGACGTGCTCCGCCGCAACGGGATCCAGGCCACCCCGGTCCGGAAGGTCGCCGAAGGTTCCAGCGCCGAAGGCGAAGGCACCATCGCCGACCTCATCATCGCCGGCGAGATCGACATGGTCTTCAACACCCCCTCCGGCGGCGAGGCCCGCAGCGACGGCTACGAACTCCGTGCCGCCGCGACCTCGATCGGGATCCCGTGCATCACCACCGTGGCCGAGTTCAACGCCGCCGTCCAGGCCATCGAGGCGCTGCGCACCTACGAATGGTCGGTCACGAGCCTGCAGGAACACGCCGCGAACCTGAAGGCGCTCCAGGATGCCTGAGGCATCCACCGCCCCGGCGGCCGGCCGGGAGACCTTCGGCTCCCGGCTGGGGCGGGCCATGGCGGACCGCGGCCCGCTGTGCGTCGGCATCGACCCGCACCCGGCGCTGCTGCAGCGCTGGGGGCTCACTGACGACGCCGCCGGGCTGGAACGCTTCTCGCTGACCGTGCTGGAGGCCGTGGGCTCCCTCGCTGCCGCGGTGAAACCGCAGGTGGCCCTGTACGAGCGCCACGGATCGGCTGGAATCGCCGTGCTCGAACGCACCCTGGCCGCGGCGGCGGAAGCGTCCGTGCTGACCATCGCGGACGCCAAACGCGGCGACATCGGCTCCACCATGGCCGCCTACGCCGACGCCTGGCTGCGGGACGGCTCGGCCCTGGCCGCGGATTCGGTGACGTTGAGCCCCTACCTGGGCTTCGAGTCGCTCCGGCCCGCCCTGGACCTGGCGGCCGCGACCGGGCGCGGGGTGTTCGTCCTCGCGCTGACCTCGAATCCGGAGGGCGCCTCGGTCCAGCACGTCGGCGGGGCCGATTCCGTCGCACGGCGGATCACCGAAGCGGCCGCGGTGGAGAACCAGCGCTATGACGGTTCGCTCGGTTCCGTGGGCCTGGTGGTCGGTGCCACGGTGGGCTCGGCCCTTTCCGCACTGGATATCGATCTGGCGC
>NZ_KI914920.1:22082-28380 GCF_000520575.1 Arthrobacter sp. I3 | reverse complement strand
CCGATCCTGGCCCCGGGGCTGGGCGCTCAGGGCGCCACGGCCGCGGACCTGCGCCGCACGTTCGGTGCGGCCTATTCCCAGGTCCTGGGGACCTCGAGCCGGGATATCCTCGGCGCCGGACCGCAGCTGCAGTCCCTCCGGGATGCCGCGCGGCGCACCCTCGACGAACTCCTCGCGGCTTAGCGGCAGCCGCCTCGCCGCCCGGGACCGGAGCTGCCGGACCCGGGCCGGGGGCTGTCCCGTTCGGGATTGCGCTTTTCCCGTTCCCGAACTGGCCGGCGCGCAGATTTCCATTGATTTCTGCCGCCGCCTGACGGTAGGTTCGGGGCAAGGGCATGAGTGCCCCGTCCCGCCATGCAGGGAGGCCTTCCGTGAGTTTGAGACCACTCACTCCTCAGGAGCGTTCCGACGCCCTTCGCAAGGCCGCTGCCGCAAGAGCCACCAGGGCCGAGGCAAAGGAGCGGCTCAAGACGGGCGAGCTGACCATCGCCAATGTCATCAGTGCCGGCGAATCCGACGACGCCATTGCCCGCATGAGAATCGTGGAGCTGCTCGAGGCCCTGCCCGGGATCGGCCGGGTCCGGGCGGCGGCCATCATGGACCAGCTCGGCATCGCACAATCCCGACGGGTCCGCGGCCTGGGAATCCACCAGCGCCGGGCGCTGGTAGATTTTATTGACGACAAGTAGCCCGGTCCGCCGAGCTGCCCACCACCGCCCAAAGGAATATGTGAGCAAGAAACCGGGACTGACAGTCCTCGCCGGCCCGACGGCTGTTGGCAAAGGCACCGTGTCCACCTACATCCGGGACAACTACCCCGGCGTCTGGCTCTCCGTGTCGGCCACCACGCGTCCGCCGCGGCCGGGGGAGCAGGACGGGATCCACTACTTCTTCAAATCGGCCGAGGAATTCGATTCCCTGGTCGAAAACGGCGAACTGCTGGAGTGGGCCGTCGTCCATGGCCGGAACCGCTACGGCACGCTGCGCAGCACGGTTGACGCCGCCATTGCCGAGGGCCGCTCGGTGCTGTTGGAGATCGATCTGCAGGGCGCCCGGCAGGTCAAGCAGGCCGTCCCGGATGCCCAGTTTGTGTTCCTGGCGCCCCCGAGCTGGGACGAAATGGTCCGCCGGCTGGTCGGCCGCGGCACGGAAAGCGCCGAAGAACAGCAGCAGAGGCTGGAAACCGCTAAACTAGAACTTGCCGCTGAACCGGAGTTCGACCACACCGTCATCAATGATGACGTTCGTCGGGCAGCGGACGAGCTTGTTTCACTCATGGGGCTGACCCCGAACCCGCGCTAGGCGCCGGGACGTACCGGCCCGTTAGAATTTGGAGAATTCGTGTCCACGAACCTTGAAGGCATCATCAACCCGCCGATCGACGAGCTGCTGAAGGCCGCCGACTCGAAGTACGGACTGGTGATTTTTGGTGCCAAGCGCGCACGCCAGATCAACGCGTACTACGCCCAGCTGCATGAGGGCCTGTTTGAGTACGTTGGCCCGCTGGTCGACACCAAGCTGAACGAGAAGTCCCTGTCGATCGCCCTGCGCGAGATCAACGAAGGCAAGCTCGTCTCCACGCCGATCGAAACCGCAGAGTAATTCCCCTCGCGGGAAGAGCCAAGTAAACAGACTGCCTGTTGACGGAGATCACGTGCGCATAGTCCTCGGAGTCGGGGGAGGGATTGCCGCCTACAAGGTGGCATCGCTCCTCCGGCTTTTTACTGAAGCCGGGCATGACGTCACGGTCATCCCCACCGAGGCGGCCACCCGCTTCGTCGGCGTCGCCACGTGGGAGGCCCTGTCCGGGCACCCGGTGAGCAACAGCGTGTTCGACGCCGTCCACACGGTCAACCATGTCCGGCTCGGCCACGAGGCCGAACTGATCGTCGTTGCCCCGGCCACGGCCGATCTCCTGGCCCGAGCGGCCAGCGGCCAGGCCGATGACCTCCTCACCAATACCCTGCTGATGGCCGGCGACTGCCCTGTGCTCATGGCCCCGGCCATGCACACCGAAATGTGGCAACACGCCGCCACCGAAGCCAACGTCGAAACCCTGCGCAGCCGCGGCGTCACGGTGCTGGAACCCGCGAGCGGGCGGCTGACCGGCGCCGATTCCGGGCCCGGCCGCCTGCCCGAGCCCGAGGCGATCTTCACCGCCGCCATGGCCCTCGCCGGCGCCGGCACAGCCTCCGCTTCTGAGGCGATGCCGGCCGTTGACGCGGACGCGACCACTGACCTGGCCGCCGCGCCGGAAGCGGCGCAGCCGGCGGTGACGCCGTTGGCCGGACTGACGGTGACCATCAGTGCCGGCGGCACCCGGGAACCGCTGGACCCCGTACGGTTCCTCGGCAACCGCTCCTCCGGCAAACAGGGCGTGGCCCTGGCCGCGGCCGCCCGCGCAGCCGGCGCCCGCGTCCGCCTGCTGGCCGCCCACATGGAAGTCCCGGCGCCCGCCGGCGTCGAACTCGTCCCGGTCGAAACTGCCCTGGAACTGCGGGAGGCGGCGCTGCACGCGGCCGCCGACTCCGACGTCGTCATCATGGCCGCCGCGGTCGCGGACTTCCGGCCGGCGGACGTCGCCGGGACCAAGATCAAGAAACGCGACGACGTCGCCGATCCCGTGATCAACCTGGTGCGCAACCCCGACATCCTGCGCGAACTCGTCGAGGTCCGCGACGCCGCGTCCCGGAATCAACTGATCGTCGGCTTCGCCGCCGAGACGGGCGATGCCGACGGCGATGTCCTGGACTATGCCCGGGCCAAGCTGCACCGGAAAGCCTGCGACCTGCTGGTCGTCAACCAGGTGGGCCGGGATTTGGTTTTTGGCGAGGACACGAACACAGTAGTCATCCTTTCCCGTGACGGCTCCGAACCCCAAGAGGCGTCGGGTTCCAAATCCGACGTCGCGGCTGCCGTGATCGACCGGATCAGCGCCGAGCTGAGCCGGGCTGTACCGCCGGCGTAGCCCGGCGTAACCAACATCTCCTTAGCACCGGGACACACGCCGCCGGACGTCCGTTATCCAACCAGTAAGGTAGTTGAGTGACTTTACCGCTGCACATCCCCGCCTTCCACGGGTCCACGCCCGCCGCGCTCCGGCTCTTCACGTCCGAGTCGGTGACGGAGGGCCACCCCGACAAGATCTGTGACCAGATCAGCGATGCGATCCTCGACGCACTGCTCGACAAAGACCCCGAGTCCAGGGTAGCCGTGGAGACGCTGGCCACCACCGGGCTGGTCCACGTCGCGGGCGAGGTCACCACCGACGCCTACGTCGAGATCCCCCAGATTGTCCGGGAGACCATCCTGGGCATCGGGTACGATTCTTCGGCCAACGGCTTCGACGGCGCCCGGTGCGGCGTCTCGGTATCCATCGGCCAGCAGTCCAACGACATCGCCGGCGGCGTGTTCAACTCCCTCGAAGCGCGTGAGGGCCGCCAGGAGGACGACTACGACCTCCAGGGCGCCGGCGACCAGGGACTCATGTTCGGCTACGCCAGCGACGAAACGCCGTCGTACATGCCCGTGCCGATCTGGCTCGCGCACCGGCTCTCCGAGCGCCTGACCGAGGTCCGCAAGAACGGCGAACTCGCCTACCTGCGCCCGGACGGCAAGACCCAGGTCACCGTGGGCTACGACGGCGACCGCCCGGTCTCGGTCGAGACCGTGGTCATCTCCAGTCAGCACGCCGAAGGCACCAGCCTGGACCAGCTCCGGGCCGACCTCGCCGAGCACGTGGTGGGACCGGTCATGGCACTGTCCAACCTGGACACCTCACGGACCCGCAACATCCTCAACCCCGCAGGCGCCTTTGTGATTGGCGGCCCGGTGGGGGACGCCGGCCTCACCGGCCGCAAGATCATCGTCGACACCTACGGCGGCATGGCCCGCCACGGCGGCGGCGCGTTCTCCGGCAAGGACCCGTCGAAGGTGGACCGCTCGGCCGCCTACGCCATGCGCTGGGTCGCCAAGAACGTGGTGGCCGCCGGCCTCGCCAAGCGTGCCGAAATCCAGATCGCCTACGCGATCGGCCAGGCCCGCCCGGTGGGAACCTACGTTGAGACGTTCGGAACCGAAACCGTGGACCCGGCCCGCATCAGCGCCGCGATCGCCGAGATCTTCGACCTGCGCCCGCGGGCCATCATCGACGCCCTCGACCTCAAGCGCCCGATCTACGCCAAGACCGCCGCCCACGGACACTTCGGCCGCGAAGACCCGGACTTCACGTGGGAACGCCTGGACCGGGTGGACGAGCTGAAGGCGTTCTTTAACGCCTAAGGCCCGGGACCGCACCGGCGTTCTGGGGCGTTTTGTCAGTGCCTTGTGATCTGCTGTAGCCAGGCCGCCTCCCGGTGGCCTGGCTACACGCTTTTAGAGTGCACTGCTTTTAGGTGCCTGAATTTGAGTACCCGGTCAGTAGGTCGTTGTCGAAACAATCCGGAGGGAGGTGCGAGCCGTGAGTCCCAATCCTGCCGGCGGCGCGCCCGGTGAACCCCAGCAGCTGTCCTTGCTCCAGGGTTTTCCCGCCTCCGCCGCGGAAGCGGCCGGCCCCGCCCTTGCGACCCACCTGCCGGTGGCGCGGGTGCTGATCGAGTCCTCGCTGCCCCACCTGGACAGGCCTTTCGACTACAGCGTCCCCGCCGCCCTCGACGCCGACGCCATGCCCGGAGTCCGGGTCATGGTCAAATTCAACGGGCAGGAACTGGCCGGATACCTGCTGGACCGCACCGCCGGATCCGACGCCGGCCACCCCCTGGTGCCGCTGCACAAGGTGCTCTCCGCCGTCCCGGTCCTGACCCCAGCAGTGGCCGAGCTCGCCGGCCGGATCGCCTCGCGCTACGCCGGAACGGTCAGCGATGTCCTGCGCGTTGCCGTGCCGCCGCGCATGGCCAAGCTCGAAAAGGAATTCGCCCCGGACGGCCGGCTCGATCCCGCGCTGTTCGGCACTGAGACGTTCGGTCTGGCGACCGACGTGTCGCTTCCGTCGCCGGCTGCCGGCAGCGTCTGGACCCGGTACCGCAACGGTCCGGCATTCCTCGCCCACCTCGCCGCGGGGGAGTCGCCCCGGGCCGTGCTGACCGCCCTGCAGGGGTACGGGCCCGCCGGCTGGCCGCGGATGATCGCCGAAGCCGTGGCCGCGGTGCGGATCTCCGGCCGCGGCGCCGTCGTGGTGGTGCCCGACTACCGGGACCTTGACCGCGTGGAATCTGCCCTGCTGGAACTGCTTCCCGCCGGCGACGTCGCCCGGCTCACCGCAGACGACGGCCAGACGCCGCGCTACCGCAGCTTCCTGCGCGTGCTCAGCGGCGCCGCCGGGGTCGCCGTGGGCACGCGGTCCGCGGCCTACGCACCGGTGCCGAACCTCGGGCTCGTCATCTGCTGGGACGACGGCGACGACCTCCACATCGAGCAGCGCTCCCCGTACGCGCACACCCGCGAAGTCCTCCTGCTCCGGGCCGGCCAGGAAGGGGCCGCGTGCCTGCTCGCGGCCCATTCGCGCAGCACCGAAACGGAGCGCCTGGTCGCCTCCGGCTGGGCCCAGGCCGTGGAAGCTGACCGGGCCGTCGTGCGGCGGACGGTCCCGCGGGTCCTGAACACAGCCGACAGCTACGAACTCGAGCATGACCCGCTCGCCCGGATCGCCAGGCTCCCCGGTGCGGCCTGGCGGGCCGCCAAGGAGGGCCTGGAACGGGGTCCGGTCCTGGTCCAGGTGGCCCGCGCCGGCTACGCCCCCTCGCTGGTGTGCGACACCTGTCGTGAACCGGCCCGCTGCACCGCCTGCAGCGGCCCCCTGGCGATCGCCGGCCCGGCCGGGAGCAGCGCCGTGCCGCAATGCCGCTGGTGCTCGGCCCCGGCCCCGGCCTGGCGCTGCGGCACGTGCAACGGCGCCAGGCTAAGGCGCGGCGCCACGGGAGCCCTCCGCACCGCGGAGGAGCTGGGCCGTGCGTTTCCGGGGAAACCAGTCATCACCTCCTCCGGGGACCAGATCAAGGCCACTGTTGCGGAGACCGCGGCTCTCGTGGTGGCCACCGTCGGTGCCGAACCGGTGGCCTTCGGCGGGTACGCCGCAGCCCTGCTGCTCGACGGCGACTCGCTGCTGCGCCGGGAAAACCTGAGGGCGGGGGAGGACGCGGTCCGCCGCTGGTTCAACGCCGCGGCCCTGGTCCGGCCCGCTTCCGAGGGCGGCCTGGTGGTCATCACGGCCGACGACGCCGCCGGGGTTGGCGCCCTGCTGCGCTGGGATCCCGCCGGATACGCCAGCCGGGAACTGGCACTGCGGCAGGAGCTGCAGCTG
>NZ_KI914920.1:19117-21982 GCF_000520575.1 Arthrobacter sp. I3 | reverse complement strand
GCCGGGCCCGCGCCGGTCATTCTGCCGGCGGCCGCGGGGGCAGGCCGCACGCCGCCGCGGGATGCTGTGCCCCGGGACTCCGGCGAGGAGGTCCGGACCCTGCTGTTCATCCCCTACGCCCAGGCCGCGGCTGCCACGGCCGTCATGCGGGCCGTCAAGGCGGCGGCCGCAGCCAAGCGCAGCGACGACCCGGTGCAACTGCGCCTGGACGGCGTCGACGTCCTGTAGGACATTCCATTGCGTCCCCGCGGCTCACGTGGCCCCACCGGCACGGCGGTCCCTCTATACAACGGGCGCGCATGCCGGCGGCCATTCGCCACAGACGGCCGGAATGAGGGTCCGTATTGCGGCCCTCTGCGGCAAATGGGTGGTCGGGGCCCGCAACACCGGCGTCATCCCGGCCTCGCTGCGGGTGCGGCGCGGAGCGGATCTCCGCGACGGCCACTTACAGCCGTTCCGGCTAATTCCGGTCGCGGGGCCGGTTCCGGAGCGCGACGGCCTCTTCGGCGACGGCCACGAGCCGCCGCGAACAGCGCGTACATGGCGAGTCTGTGGCCCGCTCCACTGAACGGCGGGACCGTGCCTTCCACAGGGCGGGGTCCTCGAGCGTGCGCACCGCCTCGGCAAACTCCGCCGGGGAGTCCGGATGCACGTAGCTGACGGCGTCGTCACCGACCTCCCGGAAGATCGGGATGTCGCTGGCAATCACCGGCGTGCCGTGGGACATGGCCTCGACGAGCGGCAGTCCGTAGCCCTCGGCCCGGGACAGGCTGACCAGGGCGGTGGTGCGTGCCAGAAGGGCCTCATACTCGGCGTCGGTCACCCCGTTGTGGAAGACGATGCTTGCGCCCTCCGGAGCCAGGGCCTCGAGTTCGGCCCGCCGCTCGGGCGTGATGCGGCTGAGCAGATGCAGGGTCATGTCCGGGAGTTCCGCCATGCCGCGGACCATGGTCTCCACGTTCTTGTAGGGCATGAAGGAACCCATGTAGAGCAGCGTCTTGTCGGCCCCCGCCCCGGGATCGCGCGGGGTGTGGCCGTGCTGGGGGGCGTTGCCGACAATCCTGACCGGACGCCGGGTGAGCCGGTACTTCGCCATCAGGGCCGCCGTGGTGGAGCTGATCGTCGCCACGATGTCCGCCCGGTTCAGCAGGAGCCGCTGGGGCCAGAAGGCCTTGTGGTACAGGCGCCACAGGACCCTGACGGGGGCCGGCAGGAATCCGGGAGGGGTGGGGTGCTCGTAGTAGATGAGGTCGTGCAGGGTCAGCACCAGGGCGTACTTCCGGCCCCAGCTGCCCATGGTCTGCATGGGGCATACCACCACGTCGGCGCCCAGCTTGTTGACCTTGGCCGCCACGAAGAGTTCGGCCGGGGAGAGCGGGCTGTTGATCAGGGTGTACGGAACGTCGGGCAGGAGCGCGAGCTGGCGGGTGTCGCTGATCAGCATCGAGACGTCGGCGATCCTGGCGGCCGCCGCGATCAGGCTGGCGCCGTAGCGGCTGATGCCGTCGTGGTGGTCCAGCCGGGTGAAGCGGGCATCAATGAGAATTTTCACGCGGCGTGGTCCTTTAGGAAGCGTCGGATGTAGCGGGCAGCGGGCTCGGGGGTTTCGTAGTGGATCAGGTGCCCGACGCCGGGAATGACCTCCAGCTTCCCGTCCGGCAGCCGCGAAGCGAGTTTGTACTGGTCCGCCAGCATGGCGATCTCGTCCTTCTCTCCCGCGATCAGCAGCACCGGCAGCGTCAGGTCGCCGGCCACCTCGGTGACGTTGCTGCCCACCGAGGCCTTGAAGGCCTGAAGCAGGCTCTCCCGGTCCGCGAAGGAGGAAAAATAGGCACTGTGCTGGGCGTGCACGAACCGGCGGATGTCCTTGTCCCCGGTCTTGGCCATGGTTACGCTCATCACCCGCACGATCGCCTGGCTGCGCAGCAGGGCCAGCCCGAGCCGCTGGGGAAGGCGTGCGGCGGCCTCGTAGTAGAGCACCGCAAGTTTCGTCATCAGGCCCTTGGGCCCTTCGAGGGCGGGCGCCGCGATGGGATTGACCAGGATCAGTTCGGCCACGGCACCCGGGTTGGCCGCCACGAAATGGCTGGCGATGATCGAACCGAACGAATGCCCCAGCAGGACCGTGTCCGCGCCCAGTCCCAGAGCAGCCATGAAACCGCCAAGGAACTGGCTGTAGCCGGCAACGCTGTGCCCGGTTCCCGCGAAGGCGGCCGAGCTGCCGAAGCCCGGCAGGTCCGGCATGATCAGGCGCATGTCCGTCAGCTGGTCGGCTACCCGGAGCAGGCCGTGGTGGTCGCCGCGGAACCCGTGCACCACCAGGATGGTGCGCGTTTCGGGGGTGACCTCGGCGGGTTCGTAGACCCAGTACGCGATCCGGGCCCCGTCAACTTCAACGGACGCGGCCCGGGTGCGGGCGTCGAGTCCGCCGCTGAAGAGGGGCGTGCGTGAGGACCCGGTATCCACTTGTTCCATTTGTTCGAATCCTATGCGACGTTGTCGGGGTGGGAGCCGGTCCGGAAGCCGCGTTCGAGGCCGCCGACCTCCGTCATATCCAGCGGGGAGAGCTCAAAGTCGAAGACCTCGAAGTTCTCGCGGATCCGCCCGGACGAGCTGGCCTTGGGGATGGCGATATTGCCCAGCTGCAGGTGCCAGCGCAGGATGATCTGTGCCGGTGTGCGGTCGTGTTCGGCCGCCAGGGCCAGGATCACCGGGTCCTTCAGGACCTGGCCGCGGCCCAAAGGACTCCACGCCTCGGTGCGGATGCCCAGCAGCTCGTGCTTTTCCCGCAGTTCATCCTGCTGCAGCCAGGGATGAAGTTCGATCTGGTTAACGGCGGGCACCACTTCCGCCGTTTCCAGGAGC
>NZ_KI914920.1:12110-19017 GCF_000520575.1 Arthrobacter sp. I3 | reverse complement strand
GCCGTTTCCAGGAGCCGGTCCAGGTGCTGCGGCTGGAAGTTGGAGACGCCGATTGCGCGGACCTTGCCCTCGCGGTACAGCGTCTCCAAGGCCCGGTACGTTTCCGGGAACAGGCCACGGCGCGCGCACGGCCAATGGATCAGGTAGAGGTCGATGTACTCTAGGCCGAGGTTGGACATGGAGGTGTCGAACGCACGCATGGTGGCGTCGTAGCCGTGGTCGTCATTCCAGACCTTGGTGGTGATGAAGAGGTCCTCGCGGGAAACGTAGGGTGCGGTTTCCCCGGGCCCGCCTCCGGTGCCCTCAAATCCGGACAGGGCACCGATTCCCTTGCCGACGCCGGTCTCGTTTCCGTACATGGCGGCGGTGTCGAAGTGCCGGTAGCCGGTCTCGACCGCCATGGTCACCAGGCTGGCGGCGTCGCCCGGGGGGACCTTGTACAGCCCGAACCCCAGCCGGTCGATCAATACGCCGTTGTTCAGGGTCAGCCGGGGGGAGAGTCTCATGACAAAGACTTTACCCACTGGCGCTGGCGAGTGCCGGACGGCCGTTGCCGCCGCCGCACCGGTCATGCTGCCCCGCAGCCGCTCATCCCAGTCCGTCGAACCGGACGAGCCTGCGGGCGCTTGCCTCGTCCAGGATCAGGTCGGTGGCCAGTCCTGCCGCCAGCGCGCCCCTGAGCCCGTTGATTTTGGAAGCACCGGACACCACGCAGATGCGGCGCCGGACCTGGCGGAGCTGGGCCAGGTCCGGGCCGGTGGAGCGCGCGTTGAGCGTGATGCCGTCCGAGGACCCGTCGGCGCGGAAGAACACCGTGGCAACATCGCCCACCACATCGGAGTTCGCCAGGACGTTCAAGTCGTCTTCATCGAGGTAGCCGCCGGCGTAGACGTGGCTGGGGTAGTCGGCGTCGACCGATCCGACACCAAAGATCGCGATGCTCATCCGGGCCTGCAGCTCCAGGATCCGCTGAACACTCCGCTCATTCCACATGGCCTTTTTGGTCGCGGCGTGGTCGAAGAAGGCCGGCACGGGAAACTGTTCCACCCGTGCTCCGTAGGCGCTGCCGAACCGCCGCATGATGTCCGAGGCATAGGTGATACCGGTGGTCTGCATATTCCCGGCGCCGTTGAGCTGGACGATCACGCTGTCGTGGGTGATCTTGCGCGTCAGGTGCCGGCTCACGGCGCTCAGGGTGGAGCCCCATGCGACGCCGATGATGGCGTTGGAGTCCACCAGCGGTCCGATCGTCCGGGCGGCCTGCATGGCCACACGGTCCAGTGTTTCCGCCTCATTGAGTGTGTCCACCACCGGAACGACATGGACATCCACCTTGTATTCGGCGCGGATCATGCCCTCGAGTTCGGGCCCGGTGTCCAGCGGGCTGCGGATCTGGATCTGCACCAGACCCGAATCGCGCGCCGCGGACAACAGCCGGGAAACCGTGGACCGGGACGTCCGGAGCTCGCGGGCGATGGCGTCCATGGTCAGGTCCTGCAGGTAATACAGCTGGGCCGCGCGGAGGGCGTCGGACTGGCGTGATTGCATCATGACATTTCCCATCTGCACGTTTGTGCATAGTGCTTGACTCCATTTTCCATTAGTCCAAAGAATAGTGTTGAACGGCGCCGCGCCACGGGCGCGCCGCACAGAATCAAACCCAAGGGAGCAATTTTGGGACAGAAGGACTCAGTCGGCGCACCGGCGAACGATCGCGCCTCGGTGCAGAAGCTGCGGACGCGGCGGCACGCGCAGGTTCTGATCATCGGAGGCGGAATCAACGGGGTCGGAACGTTCCGTGACCTTGCGCTGCAGGGCGTGGATGTGGCGCTCGTTGAGCGCGGCGATTACTGCCAGGGTGCCAGCGGCGCCTCTTCCCACATGATCCACGGCGGCATCCGGTACCTCGAAAACGGCGAGTTCCGCCTTGTCCAGGAGTCGGTGACCGAACGCAACAGGCTTCTGCGGATCGCACCGCACTACGTCAAGCCGCTGCAGACCACGATCCCGATCTTCAGCACCTTCTCCGGGGTCCTGGCCGCCCCCATGCGCTTCCTGACCCACAAGCAGGGCAAGCACACCGAACGCGGGGCGTTCCTGATCAAGCTCGGCCTGAGCATGTACGACTTCTTCTCCCGCGACGGCGGCACGGTCCCGCGCCACCAGTTCCGCGGACGCAAGCGCGCGCTGGCCGAGCTGCCCCGCCTGCACCCCGGGATCAAGTACGCGGCCACCTACTTCGACGCCTCCGTCCACAACCCCGAGCGCCTCACCCTCGACGTGCTCCAGGACGGCGAGAAGGCCGGCGGCGCGGACAGCCACGCCCGCGCCAGCAATTACGTCTCCCTGGTCTCGCTGGGCGGCTCCGGAACCTCCGGCACCTCAGGAACCCCCGGCACTCCAGGAACTACTGTCCAGCTGCGCGATGAACTGACCGGCGAGGTGTTCGACTTCACTGCCGACGTCGTCGTGAACACCACCGGCGCCTGGGTCGACCTGACCAACGAGGCGTTGGGGCTGGCGTCGTCGTTCATGGGCGGAACCAAGGGTTCGCACATCGTGCTGGACCATCCGGAGCTGCTCGCGGCGTGCAACGGCCGCGAAATCTTCTTCGAGCACACCGACGGCCGGATCGTGCTGATCTACCCGATGGGGGACCGCGTCCTGGTCGGCACCACCGACGTCGACGCCGACATGGCCCAGGACGCAGTGTGCACCGAGGCGGAAATCGACTACTTCTTTGACCTGATCGGCCACGTGTTCCCGGACATCCCGGTGGGCCGCGACCAGATTGTCTACTCGTTCTCCGGTGTTCGCCCGCTTCCGAAGCACGACGCGACCCAGCCCGGCTTCGTCAGCAGGGACTACCGGATCGAACGCCGTGCGGAGGCGGGCGGCGCCGTCCTCAGCCTCGTCGGCGGCAAGTGGACCACGTTCCGGGCCCTTGCCGAGCACCTGAGCAACGACGTCCTGGCCGAACTCGGTATGGAACGGAAGGTTTCGACGGCGAAGCTCGCCATCGGCGGCGGCGCCGGCTTCCCGGACAGCGAGGACGGCGTCCAGCGCTGGATCAAGGCCCACATGTCGGCCGGCCGCGACGCCGCCCGCATCACCGGGCTGCTGACCCGCTACGGGACCCGCGCCGAAGAAGTCATCCGCTTCCTGGACGGGGCCGCGGCCGGCGAGCCGGACAGGCTGCTGCATTCCACCCGCGAGCTGAGCACCCGGGAACTGGAGTTCATGGCCGCCCATGAGCAGATCGGGCACCTCGTGGACGTCCTCATCCGCCGCACGTCCCTGGCCTTTCGCGGCCTGGTGACCGGGGAACTGCTCAACGAAGTCGCAGAAATCCTTTCCGGACCGCTCGGCTGGGATGCGGCACGCCGGGCCTCAGAGATCAGCCAAGCACAGGAGGTGCTACAGCGGTTCCACGGTGTCCGGGTCCACAGCCTGGTCGCCTGATATTGCTTGCGTGCCCGGGCAGGGAAGCCCGGGTGCAAGCACTGCGCGGTCCGCCCTGGCGGCCGGCGCAGTGGCTGGCCGGCAGCACGAACATGCTGCCGGCCCCACGGCTTCCAAACTCGCGGACGCCGACAACAGAAAATAGAGGAGTCAAAGATGTCTCTTGGAATAGTTTTCCTATCCGAATTATTCGGTACCGCCATGCTGACCCTGCTGGGTTGCGGCGTGGTGGCCAACGTTGCGCTCAAAGGCACCAAGGGCAACAACGGCGGGTTCCTGATGGTGACCTGGGGATGGGGCATTGCCGTCTTCTCCGGTGTCTATGTTGCCGCCATCTCAGGTGCGCACCTGAACCCTGCCGTGACTTTTGGCCTGCTGGTCAACGGCAAGAAGTTGTACGCTCCCGGCGTTCCGGTCGACTTCGCCTCAACCCTGACCTACTTCGGTGGGGAACTGACCGGCGCCTTCCTCGGCGCCGTCGTGATGTGGCTGGCCCACAAGCAGCACTTTGATCTCGAGCAGGAGCCCGCCAGCCAGTTGGCAGTCTTCTCCACCGGCCCGGCGATCCGCTCCAACCAGTGGAACCTGATCACCGAGATCATCGGCACCTTTGTCCTCGTGTTCGTCATCCTGACCTTCGGCGGGACGCCATCCGGACTCGGCCCGCTGTCTGTGGCCCTGCTGGTCGTCGGCATCGGTGTTTCGCTCGGCGGCCCCACCGGCTACGCCATCAACCCCGCCCGTGACCTGGGCCCCCGCATCGCGCACGCATTGCTCCCCATCAAGGGCAAGGGCTCCAGCGACTGGAGCTACTCCTGGATCCCGGTCGTCGGTCCCCTCATCGGCGGCGCCCTGGGCGGCCTCGTGGCAGCTGTCGTGCCGATCATCATCCCCGTCATCCCTCACTAACCGCCCGTTCAACCGTCAGTACAACTGCCACGCCAAACAGACAAGGACGTCAATATGAACCAGTACGTAGTTGCAATCGACCAGGGCACCACGAGCACCCGAGCCATCGTGTTTGACCACAGCGGCAGCATCGTCTCCTCCGGCCAGATGGAGCATGAGCAGATATTCCCCCAGCCCGGCTGGGTGGAGCACAACCCCGCTGAAATCTGGAACAACACCCGCGAAGTGATCGGCTCGGCCCTGTCCAAGGCGAACCTGACCCGGCACGACATCGCCGCCGTCGGCATCACCAACCAGCGCGAAACAGCGGTGGTGTGGGACAAGACCACCGGCGAGGCGATCTACAACGCCATCGTGTGGCAGGACACCCGTACCCAGCCGATCGTGGACGAACTCGCCAAGGACGGCGGGGTAGAACGTTTCAAGCAGAAGGTGGGCCTGCCGCTGGCGACCTACTTCTCGGGCACCAAGATCAAGTGGATCCTGGACAACGTCGAGGGCGCCCGGGCCAAGGCGGAGGCCGGCGACCTCGTCTTCGGCAACACCGACTGCTGGGTGCTCTGGAACCTGACCGGCGGGACCGACAGCGGAGTGCACGTCACCGACGTGACCAACGCCTCACGGACCATGTTCATGGACCTTGAGACGCTGTCGTGGGACCAGGAGATTCTGGACGCGTTCGGCGTCCCGGCCTCCATGATGCCGACCATCAAGTCCTCCTCCGAGGTCTACGGCACAGTCCACACCTCGCAGCTGCTGCGCGAGGTTCCTGTGGCCGGCATCCTGGGCGACCAGCAGGCGGCCACGTTCGGGCAGGCGGCGTTCGATGCCGGGGAAGCCAAGAACACCTACGGCACGGGCTGTTTCCTGATCTTCAACACGGCCGAGGAGATTATCCACTCCAAGAACGGGCTGCTGACCACCGTCGGCTACAAGCTCGGCGACGCGGCGCCGCACTACGCGCTGGAGGGCTCCATTGCCGTCACCGGTTCCTTGATCCAGTGGTTGCGGGACAACCTCGGCATGATCAGCAGCGCCCCGGAGGTCGAGACCCTCGCGGCCTCGGTGGAGGACAACGGCGGTGTGTACATTGTGCCGGCGTTCTCCGGCCTCTTCGCGCCGTACTGGCGCTCGGACGCCCGCGGCGCCATTGTGGGCCTGACCCGCTATGTTACCAAGGCCCATATCGCCCGCGCGGCGCTGGAGGCCACCGCCTTCCAGACCCGTGAGGTGCTGGACGCCGTCAACGCCGACTCCGGCGTACCGCTGACGGAGCTGAAGGTCGACGGCGGCATGGTCGCCAACGACGCCCTGATGCAGTTCCAGGCGGACATCCTCGGCGTGCCGGTCATCCGTCCGAAGGTGGTCGAGACGACGGCGCTGGGCGCAGCCTACGCGGCCGGCCTGGCGGTCGGATTCTGGAAGGACCTGGGCGAGTGCTCGGCCAACTGGGCCGAGGACAAGCGGTGGGAACCGCAAATGGACCAGGCCGAGCGGGAACGCCAGATGCGTCTCTGGAAGAAGGCCGTCACCAAGTCCATGGACTGGGTTGACGACGACGTGAAGTAGGCGCCAACACTGACCCGCCGACAGGGCACGGCTTCGGCGGACAAAGAAGAGCTCCGGCCAGGGAAACCTGGCCGGAGCTCTTCACTGTCTGCGTCAGCTCTGTCCCGCGTCGGGTTTGTCCCTCAGCGCACGGGCCGCGCAGACGGGGTCCTCACGACAGCACGCGGCGTCTTGGCGTAGACGTCCTTGCTGACCGTGTAGCCCCTGCTGTCGAGCTCAAGGGCACGGGTGTTGATCCTGTCCAGCACCGCGCTGGTGAGCCTGGTGATCTTGACCAGGTCCATGAACTCTTGGTCTTCGCCCCCGACTGCTGTCACCTTGATGAGCCCGGTCCCGGCTGAGTAGAACTTGCGCTGGTGGCCGGCGCTTGGCGGGTCGAGCGGGTTGAACTCATCAATCACCAGCACGTCGTTGTAGCATCCCGTGGGGACGCAGACTCGTTGGTCCTTCGCGAACACGTCCCCGCAGTCCAGGAAGTCCACGGTGGGGGCATAGGCCTGGACGTATGCAGGGGTGTTCCGGTGCGGCTTGGCCTGCATGGCAATGCCGGCCCGGGCCCTGTCGATGCCGCTGATGAACGTGCTGGGCGCGCCGACCAGCTCCCCGTTCTCGTACTCCTCCGGATATTCGCCGAAGAGCCAGACTGTCCCTTTCTCCGTTTGGGCGAAGAAAGCGAGTTCGGACTCCACGAGTTCACCGTCGGAGTAGTCCCGGTCCCAGACCGCGATCGTCTTGACCCCGTCAATGACCTTGGTCAGCCCTGTGACGGTGCTGACAACCGTGCGGGTGGTCGTCCCGTCCGGGGAGATTACTTTGCCGGTTGTGGTGTATTGCATCCCGGGCCTGAGCCTGAGCCACTGGTTGTCGATATTCGGTTCAGCCGGGAACGCGGAACGGTTGAACCTCAGCACCGAGCCGGGGCCGCACAGTTCCTTGGTACTCGTGGCCGCCGGCGCGGTGGCTGCCG
>NZ_KI914920.1:0-12010 GCF_000520575.1 Arthrobacter sp. I3 | reverse complement strand
CGCGGCCGCCGTCGCCGCCGTCAGCGACGCCACCACCAGCAAGACCGCGGAGCCGTAAGCGGTAAATCTCTTAGATAGTGGAGTCATCTGACTGGCCTCTCATTGTTGGTAGTTGTTGCTATACGGCTGATACAGGTTCCGGCTCGCGGGGCTGACGGTCATGACGTGCCGGCCCCTTCTTGGCGAACCGCAGGTAGAGCGATGGAACGATGAACAGGTTGACCAGTGTCGATGTCACCAGTCCACCCAGGATCACCACGGCCATGGGGTGCTCGATCTCATGGCCGGGGCGGTTGCCCATCACCACCAGCGGGACCAGGGCGAGAGCGGTGGCGAGCGTGGTCATCAGGATTGGTGACAGGCGTTCGGCTGCGCCCCGCAGGACCAGGTCCCGGCCGAACGGCACGCCTTCGAACTGCTCCAGGTGCTGGCAGTGGTTGATGAGCAGGATGCCGTTGCGGGCGGCGATGCCCATCACTGTCAGGAACCCGACCAGCGACCCGAGGGACAGGATTCCGCCGCTCATGTGCGCGGCGATCACCCCGCCCACCAGTGCCACCGGCAGCGTCAGGATGCCCAGAACGGCAAGCCGCCAGCTCCGGAATGCCGCCTGGAGCAGGAGGAACACCACAACCAGGGCGCCCATCGCGAAGAGGAGAAGCCGCTGCGAGGCGGCCTGCCGCTCCGCGTATTCGCCCAGAATCTCGGCGCTGTATCCGGTGGGGAACTCCACGGACTTGAGATCGGATTCGAGCTTTTCGACGACTTTGGCCAGATCGCCTTCCTTGACGTTGGCGCTGACATCGAGGCGGCGGGACCCTTCCGAACGCTCAATGACGTTGGGAGTGGGCTTTACCGTGATCTTGGCGACATCGGCCACCCGGATCTTCTGTCCGCTGGGAGTGTCCAGCGGGAGGTTCTCGATGCTTGTGACGCTGGTCCGGATCGCCGGAGGACTCCAGACCTGGACGTCATAGGCCTTGCCGTCCCGGTAGACGTCGCCGACCTCTTCGCCGGATACCAGGGTGGCTGCGGCACGGCGGACGTCACCGGGCTTCAGGCCGTAGCGGTTGGCGGCGTCCAGGTTCACCTCGACGTCCACCTGCGGAACGTTGACCTGGAGTGCGACTTTGGCTCCGATGGCCCCCTCGATGCCGGCCAGGGCAGTCTTGACCTTGTCCGCCTGCTTCTTCAGCGTGTCCAGGTCATCGCCGTACACGCGGACCACGATCGAGTAGCCCGTACCGGTGAGCACCTCGCGGACACGTTCCTTGAGGTAGGTCTGGACGTCCCGGTGGATGCCGGGATACCCGTCCACGACCTGCTGGATGGAGGCCAGGGTCTTGTCGTAGTCGACCGAGGGGTCAACGCTGATCCAGTTCTCGCCAAAGTTGACTCCCACCACCTCATCGGCGGCGAAGGCCTGACCGATGTGGGACCCACAGTTATTGACGCCTGGAATGGTCATCAGCTCCTGGCAGGCCAGTTGGCTGACGCGCACTTCTTCGGCGTTGGAGGTGCCGGGTTGCGTGACCCAGTGCATGAGGAAGTCACGTTCCTTGAACGAGGGCAACAGCGACTGGCCCAGGAGCGGGGCCGCTATGATTCCGACGACGCCGAGTGCCGCCACCGCGAGGTAGCCCGGGAGCGGGCGTTTCACAATGGGACGCAGGGCGGCGCCGTACCAGCGCTTGAGGACCCGGACCACGGGCGGATCGCGGTCTTCGAGTTTGGCATTGCGCAGGAAGATGTACGCCATGGCCGGCGTGACAGTGAGGGCCACCAGCATGGACGCCATCACCGCCAGGGTGTAGGCGGTCGCCAGGGGCCGGAAGAAGGCGCCCGTCAGGCCGTCCAGGAAGAAGATCGGCACCGTGGCGGCAACGATAATCAGGGTGGCGTATACGATGGGGCCGCGGACTTCCAGGGAGGCGTTGACGACCACGCGGGCGGTGCTTTCGGTCCCGCCGCTGGCGCGGTGGTGCCGGAGCCGCCTGACGATGTTCTCGACGTCGATGATGGCATCGTCCACCACGACCCCGACGGCAATCACCAGCCCCGCAAGCACCATCGTATTAATCGTGCCTCCGGTCCAATACAGCACCAGGGCCGCTGCCATCAGCGACAACGGGATCGCCGTCACGCTCACCAGGGCTGTCCGCCATTGGAACAGGAAGACGCTCAGCACCAGGACCACCAGGAAGCAGCCCAACAGCAGCGCGAGGCTCAGGTTGCCGAGCGACTCCTCGATGAACGAGGCGGGCCGGAACAGGGTGGTGTCGACTGCGATTCCGGTCAGGCCGGGCTGCAGTTCCTTGAGCGCTTCCTCGACCCCGCGGGTGACTTCGAGGGTGTTGCCCCACGGCAGCTTTTCGACGATCAGCATCAGTCCGGGGCCGCCATTGATGACCGCGTCACCGATCAGTTGCTGGTGGTCCTCCACGACGGTTGCCACGTCGGCGAGCTTCAGGGGTGGCAGTCCTTCGCGTTCCTCCAGTGGCACCTGGGCAAGGTCCGCCGGAGACGTGATGGGTTGTACGTGACTGATGGACATGCTCTGGCTGGGTGTTTCCAGCGCCCCTCCGGTGCCGATCAAGGCACCGGGGGAGTACTTGAGCAGGCCGGCGTCCAAGGCGTCGGACGTGGAGTTCATGACGTTTTCCAGGGTCACGTTGTTGGCTGCCAGTTTGGTCGGATCAACCTGGACCTGGAGCATCTGAAGGCGTTCGCCCCAGATCGCCACGTTCGCCACGCCCGGCACCCGCAGCAGGTGTGCCCGGATGTTCCAGTAGGAAACCATGGACATTTCGATCAGGGAGCGGGTCTCGGAGGAGAGTCCGATCTTCATGACACGGCTGGTGGAGGACAGCGGCTGGAGCATCACCGGCGGCGCGGCCCAGGTCGGCAGGGTCGGTATGACCGTTGCCATCCGCTCCGACACCAGCTGCCGGGCGGTGAGCAGATCGGTCCCGGGCTTGAACTCCATCACGATGGCGGACAGCTGCGACACAGACTTCGACCGCATCTGGTCCAGGCCGTCTATGCCGTTGAAGGCCTGCTCCATCGGAACCGTTACGAGTTCCTCGACTTCGGAGGCAGTGAGACCCAGACATGCCGTCTGGACCTCGACACGGGGCGGTGCAAACTCCGGGAAAACATCCACCGAAGCGCTGCTGAGTTGCGCGCCGCCCACGATCATGAGGGCGGCCGCCATCGCAATGATGATCGACCGGAACCTCAGGCTTGCAGCGACAATCCGGCGCATGTCAGTGCGCCGTATCGAATTCAGCGCCGAAGAGTTCAGCCGCGCCGACGGTCACGATTGCGGTGCCCACCGCGGGGCCGGCCGAGGCCGTGACCACTCCGTCCTCCACCTTGGCTACCGTGACCGGCTGCCGCTGGTACACCCGCGGGGCCGGGTTGGTGTACACCCAGGTTTTTCCGCTGGCGTCGTAGAGCAGGGCTGAGTAGGGCACGACGACGTCCTTACCCTTTCCGGCCTTGACGGTGTCGGTCTTCAGGTCGAGGCGTTCGATTCCCTTCTCCGTCAATGTCAGTTTCGCGATGCCTGTCGCGGCATTCTTCTCCACCTTGGCGGGTTCGTTGGCCGAAACGGCGGCGGGGGCCGCCGCCGTCGTCTGGGCACATGCGGGCAGCGCGAACAGAAGTGCTGCGCATACAGCGGCCGCCAGGGGCAGGCGCCGCGAGGGCTGTTGGCTGGTCATTTTGCTTCCACCTTTTCCTGCGTAACGGGCTGGACGGGAACTTCGGCCTCGTACACTTCGGCCCACTCTTCCGGGGCGGAACCGGGTCCGAACCAGAGTGCGAGCAGGGGGAGTACGAAGATCCCGATGAGAGTTGTCGTGATGAGTCCGCAGACGATGATCAGGGCCATCGGACCCAGGAAGGACCCGCCGACGGCGCCGCCGAAGAGTCCCGGCGGGATCAGGATCGCCACCGTGATCAGGGCTGCCTTCAGAATGGGCGAGACCCGGTCCCGGGCCGCCATCATGATGACCTTGTCAGGGGATTCGTGCGGGGCGGCCCGCCACAGTTCATCCGTCCGGGCGGAGAGCAGCGCCGCGTTGCGGCCGGCAACGGCCAGCACCGCGGCAAAGGCAGTGAGCGCCAGCACACTGATGGCGCCTCCCGCGATCCACGCTGCCACGGCGGCCCCGGCCAGCGCGGCCGGCAGGGACAGGAAGATGGCAAGCGCCAGCTTCCAGCTCCGCACCGCTGTCTGGAGAAGGAGCAGGATTCCCAGGAGGGCAGCCGCGCCGATCCACAGAACCATGGCGTCCCCGGCGAGCTGTTCACTGTACTTCGTGGGGATTTCGGCGTGGTATTCCAGCGGGAACTGGATCTGCTCGATCGCCGCGTTGATGTCGCGCTGGATATCCGCGAGCGGACGTCCGCTGACCTCGGCCACCACGTCGATCCGGCGTGAGGTGTCATCGTGCAGGATCACGACTTCATTGGGAACGAGCCGGATGTCGGCGATTTGGCCCAGCTGCACCTGGCCGCCGCTGGGCGTGTCCAGCAGGAGCTCACGGATGCTGGTCAGGTCATCCCTGACGTCCACCGCGCCGCGCACCACCACTTCGAAAACCTTCTGCTGTTCGAAAAGATTGCCGACGACGATGCCCTGCATCAGGGCGGCAGCGGCGCGCCGTGCGTCGCCGGGTTTGATGCCGACCTTCTGCGCCGCCTCGAGGTTGACCTCGACTTCGACGATGGGCGTCATGGCGCTGGCGTTGATCGTCGGGTTCTTCACGCCGTCGACCTTTTCGATGGCCTGGCGGACCTCTTCAGCCTTCTCGCGCAGGACGGGCAAGTCGGTTCCGTAGACGCGGACGGCGAATCCGGAATCCATGCTGCTGCGCTCCTGGCCGATCTGCTGCTGGGAGTAGTTCACCACGTTGTGGGCGATGCCGGGGTAGCCCTGGACGACGTCACGGACTGCCTGTTCCGTTTCGCTGAAGTCGGCGTCCGGGGTGATGGACACCCAGAGTTCCGCGGAGCTGTTCCCGACAACCTGGTCGGAAGAAATGGCGCGGCCGATATGTCCGCCAACTCCCGAAACGCCCGGCAGGGTCCGCAGTTCGTCGGACGCCTTGGACGCCACCCGACGCACCTCGTCGTTGGACGTGCCTGCCATCGAGTCCCACTGCACCAGGAGCGTCCGGTCCGGAATCGTCGGCACGACCGCCCGGTTCCCGACCAGCTGCGATGCCGCGGCGAGCCCCAGCAGTCCAACGACGGCGACAGCGACAATGCCGAGGGTGCGGCGGGAACGTGCCCCCTCGAGTGCCCTGTCGTAGGTGGACCAGGCTCGGACAACACCGGGCGAGTCCGCCCGCCGGGTTTTCTCACCGGGCAGCAGGAGGTACGCCAGGACCGGTGTCACTGACAAACCCACCAGCATTGACACGGCAAGCGCCAACGCCAGGGACCAGAAGAGGGGCTGGAAGAACGCACCGCCGACTCCCGTGACGAACAGCGTGGGTAGGAGCGCGAGGGCCATGATGAGGGACCCGTGGAACAGCGGTGTGCGGACGCTGCGGACAAGCTGGACCATGCGGAACCTGATGGTGGCATCTGTCTCGGTCTCGGTGGTCCGCAACGGCCGGCGCCGCTGCGCCTGCACATCCTCCACAATGTCTCCGACAATCACAGACACGCCCAGCAAGATGCCGGCGAGGATCGAGATGTTCAGTGTGGAGTCGAGCAAGTAGAGCACCACTCCCGCCGCCATGACGGTGGCGGTGATCGCCACGAGGGCGATCACGGCCACCCGCCAGGAACGGAACAGGGCCCAGAAGAGCAGGACGGCGATCAGGAGGCTCACGAGCAGCGCCAGGCCGAGTCCGTCCACGGCATCCTGCAGGAACGAGGCGGGCCGGAAGACGGATGTGTCCATCTGGATCCCGGAAAGCCCGGGCTGCATGTCGTTCAGCGCAGCCTCGAGGTCCTTGGTGACCTGCAGCGTGCTGGCTCCGGGGAACTTCTCCACGACCAGCAGGAGGCCCGCATCCTGGCCGACGACGGCATCGCCGATCAGCGGCTGGTGGTCCTCCTTCACCTGGGCAATGTCACCCAGGAGCATGGGAGATCCGGCGTCTTCGACACTGACTTTGGCCAGGTCCTCCGGCGTTCGGATGGGCAGCACGTGCTGGATGCCCAGGCGTTGGCTCGGCGACTCCACGAACCCGCCCGTGCCGGGGGTGGACGCCTCAAGGAAGCTCAGCGGCGACACCCAGACTGCGTTGCCGGTGGTCTTGATGACCTGTTCGAGCGTGATGCCCTTGTCACGCAGCTGCGTGGGGGTCACCTCTACCTGGAGCTGCTGCTCGCGCTGTCCCCAAATGGAAACGTTGGCGACCCCGGGAATGCCGATCAGCCGCGGCTTGATCTTCCACCGGGCCAGGACCGACATTTCGATCCCGGACAGCTCTTTGGAGCTCATCCGGACCATAAGGACGCGGCTGGTTGACGACAACGGCTGCATGATCAGCGGCGGCGCTGAGACGTTCGGCAGCGCGTGGGCCTGGGTCATGCGTTCGGCCACGAGCTGGCGCGCGCGCAGGAGGTCGGTGCCCGGCTCGAACACGAGCTCGATCGAGGACAGGCCGGGAACTGATTTGGACCGGATTTCATCGAGCCACGCCACCCCGTTAAGGAGGTCGGCTTCCATCGGAGCAGTGATGAGCTGTTCAACTTCGGCAGCTGAGAGGCCCAGGGCCTCGGTCTGGATCTCGACGTGGGCCGGGGCGAACTCGGGCATGCTGTCGATGGCGACGTGGGGGACGTTCACTACCCCGAAGGCAATGAGTCCGGCCGCCACAGCGAGAACCAGGATGCGGAACTGCATACTGAAACGGGTGATCCAGCCGAACATGGCTAGCCCCGTTCCAGGGAGCCAGCGTCGCGGGTGCGGCCGGCGGCGGATTTCGGCAAGTGTACGGAAGAATTGCGCAAGTGATACATGACAGGCTCCTCAACCCGAGACCATTTGCGAATCCCCCCAAGAGATCCCATTTCTTGCTGATCTTTATCGAATAGTGTTCCCATTTGAATCGTTTGGCAAGATCGAAATTTTAGGCCTGCTTCCCGGCTTTTCACGGGTTTCTCCCAGCTTGTAGGCTGACAATGCGCTCTCCAAACAAACTTCGTGGACGGGCCCGGACGCCCGCGGCGGGCCACCCGAGTATTCGCTGGTTTTCCACCTGCTTTTCGGCGCCGAGCTACCTGAATTTTCCTCGTGACTACTCGCCCGATGCGTCCAGCAATTGGCAGTAAGTGCCGCTATTCCATAGGTATGTCGTTTGTAACAATTGCGGACATAACAGCCCGCGCAGGGCGCCGGAGCGCGAGTCGACTGCGACTACCGGCCCGCAACCGGCCCGTCGGTTCAGCGCGAACCAGCCCGAGGGGCTAAAGTGGTCCTATGCGCGCCGTGCTCCTGCTTAGCTAGCCGCCCGGCATCCCGGCGAGACCTCGATTCCGAAGAGTCCCCGGATTGCCGAGCGGCGGCCCCTCCATGTCGAGGGGCTTTTGTGTGTCCGGGGTACATTCCGGTCCGCAACGCACGAGGTGACAGCAGGAGTACCACGTACGGACAGTATGGAGTCAGGGCCGGGCAGCCGGCGGTGACAGTGCAGACTTGATGGTGAACAGGCCTGGCGGCAGGCAGGCCTGAAGGTAGACAGGCCTGGGTAACAGGCCGCACAGAACAGAAGAGGCCAGCAGTGAGCGTTCAGCCGGAAACACAGACCGGATCGCCAGCAGCCGCGGCGGAGGGGCCTGAGGAAGGTACCTACAGCTTCGCGGCAATGGAAGCCAAGTGGCCGCAGGTCTGGGAAGACCTGAAGGTCTTCACGCCGCTCGACGACGGCTCAAAGGAACGCCGCTACGTGCTGGACATGTTCCCGTATCCGTCCGGTGACCTTCACATGGGCCATGCCGAGGCATTCGCGATGGGCGACGTTGTGGCGCGCTACCTGCGCCAGCAGGGCTACGACGTGCTGCACCCGATCGGCTGGGACTCCTTCGGCCTGCCCGCGGAAAACGCGGCGATCAAACGCAACGCGCACCCCAGTGAATGGACGTACGCCAACATCGACACCCAGGCGGCGTCGTTCAAGCGCTACGCAATCTCCGCGGACTGGTCCCGCCGGCTGCACACCTCGGACCCGGAGTACTACCGCTGGACCCAGTGGCTGTTCACGCGGTTCTACGAGCGTGGACTGGCCTACCGCAAGAATTCGCCGGTCAACTGGTGCCCCAAGGACCAGACCGTGCTGGCCAACGAACAGGTGGTCAACGGCGCCTGCGAGCGGTGCGGCACTCCCGTGACCAAGAAGTCCCTGAACCAGTGGTACTTCAAGATCACCGACTACGCCGACCGGCTGCTCGATGACATGGACGAACTGCGCGGGCACTGGCCCGAACGCGTCCTCGCGATGCAGAAAAACTGGATCGGCCGTTCCGAGGGCGCCCACGTCAACTTCGTGATCGAAGCCGACGGCGGCAAAGCCGCCAAGGACGTCACCGTCTTCACGACGCGCCCGGACACCCTCTACGGCGCCACGTTCTTCGTCGTCGCCGCCGACGCGCCGCTCGCCGTCGAACTCGTCACCGACGAGCACGCCGCCGCGCTGGACGCCTACCGGGAGCAGGTCAAGGCGCTCTCCGAAATCGAGCGCCAGTCCACCGAGCGCGAAAAGACCGGCGTCTTCACCGGGCGCTACGCGACCAACCCGCTCAACGGCGAAAAGCTGCCCGTCTGGGCCGCCGACTATGTCCTGGCCGACTATGGCACAGGCGCCATCATGGCCGTCCCGGCCCATGACCAGCGCGACCTCGACTTCGCCAAGACCTTTGACCTGCCCGTCCGGGCAGTCCTGGACACGGGCGAGGAAGACCCCGCTGCCACGGGCATCGCCACCACCGGCGAGGGGACCCTGATCAACTCCGGCGGCCTCGACGGGCTGCCGAAGGCCGAGGCCATCCCGGCGGCCATCGAAATCCTGCGCGAGTTGGGCACCGGCGAGAAGTTCGTGAACTTCCGGCTGCGTGACTGGCTGCTCAGCCGGCAGCGGTTCTGGGGCACACCGATCCCCATCATCCACTGCCCGGCCTGCGGGGAGGTCCCGGTTCCGGACGATCAGCTGCCCGTGACCCTGCCGGCGGACCTGCGCGGCGAGGACCTGTCCCCGAAGGGCACGTCACCGCTAGCCGCGGTCGAAAGCTGGGTCAATGTCGAGTGCCCCAACTGCCAGGGCCCGGCCAAGCGGGACACGGACACGATGGACACCTTCGTGGATTCCTCCTGGTACTTCCTGCGCTTCGTCTCTCCGCAGTACACCGGCGGTCCGTTCGATCCGGAGAAGATCAACGACTGGATGCCGGTCGGTCAGTACGTGGGCGGCGTGGAGCACGCCATCCTGCACCTGCTCTATGCGCGGTTCTTCACCAAGGTCATCCACGACCTCGGCATGATTGAGGCGGACGAGCCGTTCAGCGCACTGCTGAACCAGGGGCAGGTGCTCAACGGCGGCAAGGCCATGAGCAAGTCCCTGGGCAACGGCGTCGACCTCGGCGAGCAGTTGGACAAGTTCGGCGTGGACGCTGTCCGCCTGACCATGATCTTCGCCTCCCCGCCGGAGGACGACGTCGACTGGGCGGACGTATCGCCGTCGGGCTCAGCGAAGTTCCTGGCCCGGGCCTGGCGCCTCGGCCAGGACGTCACAAGCGCACCCGGCGTCGATGCCGCCACCGGTGACCGTGCGCTGCGCACCGTCACCCACCGTACGATCGCGGATGCGCAGGCCCTGTTGGACAACAACAAGTTCAACGTGGTTGTGGCGAAGCTGATGGAACTGGTCAACGCCACCCGCAAGACCATAGATGCGGCCAGCGGTGCCGGCGGTGCGGATCCAGCAGTCCGCGAGGCCGTGGAGGCCGTAGCCGTCATCCTGAGCCTGTTTGCGCCGTATACCGCCGAGGATCTGTGGAACGTCCTGGGGCACCCTGCATCGGTCGCCAACGCCGGCTGGCCCACGCACGACGACGCACTGCTCGTGGAGGACACGGTCACTGCCGTCGTCCAGGTGCAGGGCAAGGTGCGGGACCGGCTGGAAGTTTCCCCGGACATCTCCGAGGAGGACCTGCGCGAACTGGCGCTGGCATCGGAAAATGTCCAGCGCGCCCTCGACGGCCGTGGCCTTCGCACGGTGATCGTACGGGCGCCTAAACTGGTCAACATCGTCCCGGCCTAGCCGGACGTACCAGCCTGACACTGGCCGCCGGCTGATCCCGGCGGCCAGTGCAGACAACCGGTGCAGACAATGGGACGGGCACAAGTGCCCCCGCCGGAGAAGCAGGTCCACGCGTCCCCACAGCAGGAGGTCCTTCGTGCCACACCGCGAGCCGTCAGGCTGGCCATGGCTGTGCGAGCGGCTTGTTCGCCTGCGGCAGGGTTCCCGGGACAGCATCCCCGAAGCGGCTCCCGCCGCCGTCGTGCAGGTTGCGGTGGTCACGGACTCTGCCGCTGCGCTGCCCGCGGACTGGGTCCGGGCTTTCGCTGCTGACGGCCGGCTCACCGTGGTCCCGATGCCCGTGATGGTCGGCGCCGAAATCTACGGCGAGGGTGAGGACGACATTGCGGAGACCATCGCCGTGGCCCTGGCCAGCGGCAAACCCGTCAAGACCTCGCGTCCGTCACCGGGGCAGTTTGAACACGCCTACCGGGAGGCCAGCGAGCGTGGCTTCCAGTCCGTGGTCTCCATTCACATCTCCGCGGGGCTGTCCGGGACAGCCGACGCCGCGCGCCTGGCAGCCCAACGGGTCGGCATACCCGTAGAGGTCCTCGACTCCCGGACGGTCGGAATGGCCCAGGGGATGGGCGTGCAGGGCGCGGTGGTCGCGGCCGCCGACGGCAGGAGCGCGGCCGACGTCTTGGCCTTCGCGCAGGACCGGCTGGACCGCACCAAAGTGTACTTCTATGTCCCGACCCTGGAACAGTTGCGCCGGGGCGGCCGGATCGGGGCGGCGGCCTCGCTCTGGGGGACCATGTTCTCCATCAAACCCATCCTGGCGGTGGAAGACGGCCGGATCATCCCGCTGGAAAAAGTCCGGTCAGCGGCGAAGGCCATCGCACGCCTGGAAGAAATCGTGGCCGCGGACGCCTCCGGCCGCCCTGCCGGTCAGGCGCGGCTGGCTGTGCACCACTTTGGCAACCAGGCCGAGGCTGAGGACCTTTCCCGGCGCCTGGCCGTGGCATTGCCGGCATGTCCGCCGGCCCAGATCAGCGCTCTCCCGGCAGTCCTGGCGGCCCACGCCGGGCTCGGTGTGCTCGCCGTGATCGTGGGGGAGGGCAGCACACCCGCAGCAGCGAAACCCGATGCCTTCGCCGGGGACGTCGCCAGCCCGGACGGCGGGGAAACGCCCCCTGGCAGGGCCGCGGCCGAAGCGACGGAAGCCGGCGACTAGCGCGGCGCGTCCATCCCCTCGGACGCCGGGCTCTGGCCGTGAACGGGCGGCGGCGGTAAAGTCACCCCACCGAACCCAGCGAACCAGCAAATCCGGAGGCCGCCATGGCAATGCAGGTGCACCACGTAGTCCAGTTAGACCGCGACGTTGCCGAAGAGGTGACCAAGTGGCTGAAGTACCTCAAAGGCCAAGTGACCAGCGTTCAATTCCTCACCACCACGGTCCCGGATCCCAAGGCTGCGGATAAATGGCGCGTGCAGTACGAGGCATACATCACCTATCAGAAGTGAACCCCCGACTGTAGCTGCATTTCAGGGGGTAGGCACGGGCGTTGTCCGTCCGGGTGTGGGCGATGCTGTACGCGCGGGTGTGGCTGGTTCCGTTGACGGTGTCTCTGGCGTTGTCGCTGGCAAGGTGGTTGGTGGGGCGGTGGTTGGTGGGGCGGCCGGCTCGGACGTTGGCGGGGCGGGTGTTTCCGGGACCGTGGGTGGGGCGGCCGGCTCGGACGTTGGCGGGG
>NZ_KI914919.1:53434-55157 GCF_000520575.1 Arthrobacter sp. I3 | reverse complement strand
GTTGTGCGGGACCGGCGCCGCGGAGCCGGTGTTCACAGCACGGAGGGCGCGGGCGAAGAGCTTGGCGTCCTGTACGGCCTGCAGGCCGTCCGCTTCGGCGCTGATGCGCAGGACGATGTCTTCCTGGGCAATGGTGCCGCTGTAGCCGTGATCGGCCTCGCACTGAGGATCCCCGCAGCTGGCCGGACCCATGTCGAGGCGCTGGCCGCCGGACCATGCAATGGACAACGTCAGCTCGCGGACCGGGTCGGAAGGCTTGTAGTCCTGCGGCTGGGCGTAGACATAGCTCAAGACCACCGAGCGGATCTGAGTGACGGGAACGGACTCGGTGGACACCTGGGCGACGGTCTGCTCGCCGGCCTCGTCGAGCTGCTGGTCGTCGACATGGGTAATGACCAACATGTCGTCGGTCAACACCAGGACGGTGATGTGGCGGCGGACCTCGGCCCGGTCGAAGTGTGTCTCGAGATGTACGAGGTGGGCCACGCAATCACGGCCATCCAGGGCATCGGCGACGACGTCGGCCACGAGCCGGGGGTAAAAACCGGCCTGCTGGAGGGCCCCTTCCAGGCTCTGGCCCTGCGCACTGTGGTCATGGAGGCCGTGGTGGTGCGCGGTCTGGCGTACGGGGGCGGTCGCCAGGGGCTTGGGTGCTGGAGGCTGGGTGCTCATAGTCTCCATTTTCACAGATCAGCTGGGGACTTGCTAACTGCAGGGCCCCGGACGCGGGCTGCAGCCCGGGAGGTTCGACCCTAACTGCGCATCGCCCGGCGCGCACTGTCGGTCCGCTGGGCGGCGTTCGCGATCCTGACATCGGCGGCCAGGATCGAGGCGCCATCGGGCCCGGCGAGGACGGGATTGAAATGCACCAGCGCGATCTCCGGGTGGTTGTCCTTCAGCCTGGTGAGGCGGGCTGCGAGGTCCTCGAGCGCCGCGACGTCGACGGCGGGCAGACCCTGGTAGCCGAAAAGCTTCCGCGACGCCCGGGGCGCCCGGATGAAGTCGTGGACGTCGGAGCCGGAGAGCGGCGGCACGCGGTGGGCCCAGTCATCGAGCAGGTTCACGGCGTCTCCGGCCAGGCCGAAAGAGATCACCGGCCCCAGCAGCGGGTCTTCGATGGCGCGGAAAGTGCAGGCCTGCCCCACAGGCACCATGGTCTGCACTTCCAGGGACGGCGAGCCGTACCGCTCGAGCGATTTGCGCATCTCCAGCACGTTGCGCCGCAGCGAATCGGCGTCCTGGATGTCCAGCCGCACACCTCCCAGGTCCAGCCGGTGCCGCAGTGCCGGGTCCGTGGTCTTCAAGGCCACGGGCCAGCCGAGCTGCCCTGCCGCGGCCACGGCCTCCTCCGCCGTCTCGAACCCGACGGACGGGACCAGCCGGATGCCGTAGTGGCCCAGCAGCCGGGCGGCCGTGTCCTGGTCCAGCCGGACGAGCTGCTCGCCGCCCACATCGCGCAGAAGGACCTCCAGGTCCGCCCGGGCGGGCTCCGGGTGGCACCCTTCGGGTTCCACGAACAGGCCCTGGTCCCGGTCCAGCCATTGGGCGTAGCGCACGACGGCGGCAAGGGCCGCCACCGCCGCACCCGGGTTGGAGTAGCACGGGACCGGCGGAGCGGGGGCGGGCTGGCGGGGCTGGTCAGGTTCGGCGCCGACCATGCCCTCCACATAGATGGAGGGATCAAGGATTCCGCTAAAGGCGGCAACCACCGGCTTGCCGGGGC
>NZ_KI914919.1:41015-53334 GCF_000520575.1 Arthrobacter sp. I3 | reverse complement strand
GGAGCATTCGGCCAGCACACCGGCGATCTTTTCGACGGTGAGACCGTGCGCCGGCAGCAGCGCGACCACCGTGGCGTACACCGTGTCCGCGGTCAGGGTTTCCTGCAGGCTCCGCCGCAGGGCCGGCAGTGCCCGCGACATGCCCGCATCGAGGTCAACGTCGGTCACGATCCGTTCCACGCCGAGCCCCTGGCGGGCGGCACTGTCCGCGACCACCTTGCCAAGGGCGCGCGAGTTGCTGAAGACGGCGATGCCGGGGCCCCCGGGCAGCGGCTGGCTCGAGACGATCTGGGCGACGTCCATGAGCTCTTCGATGGTCTCGACCCGGATCACCCCCGCCTGCCGCATCATGGCGTCCAGCGCTTCCGAGGGCGCCTGGGTGGTGCGGACGGCATGACCGGGCGGCAGGTTCAGGCCCATGGCGTCGGACTTGGCCACAATCACCGGTTTGGTGCGGGCAAGGCGGCGGGCCAGCCGGGAGAACTTGCGCGGGTTGCCGATCGATTCCAGGTACAGGCCCACCGCCGTGGTGTCGGCGTCATCTTCCCAGTACTGCATCATGTCGTTGCCGGAGACGTCGGCCCGGTTGCCGGCCGAAAGGAAGGTCGAGATGCCAACCCGGCGCCGGCTGGAGGCCGCGTAGAGGGAGACGCCGATCGCGGCCGACTGGCTGAACAGCCCCAGGCCGCCGCGGCGGGCCAGGGCCGGTGCCATCGAGGCGTTGAGGGACACGGCCGGGTTGGTGTTGACGATGCCCAGGGACGCCGGGCCAATCACGCGCATGCCGTTTTCCCGGGCCTGCCGCACCAGTTCGCGCTGGCGCGCCAGGCCGCGTTCGCCGTCGTCCGCGTACCCAGCGGTGGCCACCACGATTCCCTTGACCCCGGCGGCCGCGCATTCCTGGACCACCTTGGGGACCTCGTCGTACGGGACCGCGATGATGGCGAGCGTGACCGGGCCGGGAACCTCGGAGAGCCGGGCGAAGGAGAGCATGCCGGCCAGTTCCAGGGCCTCCGGGTTGATCGCATAGACCGGGCCGCTGAAGCCGCCTTCGATGACGTGCTCGAGCAGCTGGTAGCCCACGGTGCCCCATTTGCGGCTGGCTCCGATCACGGCCACGGACGCCGGGGCGAGCAGTTCCTGGATGCTGCGGGCCTCGGCGCGGTGCTCGCGGGATTCCATCACGGCGCGGGATTTGTCGGTGGGGTCGATGTTGAACTCGAGGCTGACGACGCCGTCGTCGAAGTGGCGTTTGACGTCGTAGCCTGCGTCGGAGAAGACCATGAGCATCTTGCGGTTCTCCGGAAGCACCTCGGCGCTGAACTTGCGGATCCCGTTCTCGCGGGCCGCGGCGGCGAGGTGTTCGAGCAGGATCGAGCCGATGCCGCGGCCCTGGTGGGCGTCGGCGATGTTGAAGGCGACCTCGGCCTCGGCCGGGTCATCGAGCCGGTCGTAACGGCCGATGCCCAGGATTTCGCCGCCGATGGTGATCACCAGGGCCACCCGGTCCTTGTAGTCCACCTCGGTGAAGCGCTTGAGTTCCTTGCTGGAAAGCTTGGACTTGAAGGCGAAGAAGCGCATGTAGATGGACTTCTGGGACTGGCCCACGTGGAAGGCCTGGACCGCATCTGCATCGGAGGGGTGGATGGGGCGCACATGCGCCGTGCCGCCGTCGCGCAGGACAACATCGGCTTCCCAATATTCCGGATATACGCCGTCCGCCGGCTGATCCACCATAGGCTTAGCCTAGTCATAAACTTACGCAGTACCCGTTCAGCACCCCTCAGAAGGATCCACCAGCCTTATGGCACGCCGCCAAACCACGCCCCCGGCAGGGGAACCCAGCCAGGATTTCGTTGAGAACATCGTCGATATCGATGTCACGTCCGAGATGGAAGGCTCATTCCTCGAATACGCCTATTCGGTGATTTATTCGCGGGCCCTCCCCGACGCCCGCGACGGCCTGAAGCCCGTCCAGCGGCGGATCCTCTACATGATGTCCGACATGGGGCTGCGCCCGGACCGCGGCCACGTCAAGAGCGCCCGCGTGGTGGGCGAGGTCATGGGCAAGCTGCACCCGCACGGTGACGCCGCGATCTACGACGCCATGGTGCGCATGGCCCAGGACTTTTCCCTGCGGCTGCCGCTGATCGACGGACACGGCAACTTTGGCTCGCTCGACGACGGCCCGGCGGCGCCCCGCTACACGGAAGCCAGGCTGGCGGCCGCGGCCCTGACCCTCACCGACCACCTCGACGAGGACGTCGTCGATTTCGTTCCCAACTACGACAACCAGCTGACCCAGCCGGACGTGCTGCCGGCCGCGTTCCCCAACCTGCTGGTCAACGGCGCGACGGGCATCGCCGTCGGCATGGCCACCAATATGGCCCCGCACAACCTGGTGGAGGTCATCGCCGCGGCCCGGCACCTGATCGACAACCCGGACGCCACGCTCGAGGACATCATGAGGTTCGTCCCCGGCCCGGACCTGCCCACCGGCGGCCGGATCGTGGGCCTGGACGGCATCCGCGACGCCTATGCCACCGGCCGCGGCTCCTTCAAGACCCGGGCGAAGGTGGACATCGAGCAGCTCTCGGCCCGCCGCACCGGCCTGGTGGTCACGGAACTGCCGTACATGGTGGGCCCGGAAAAGGTGATCGAGAAGATCAAGGATGCCGTCAACGGCAAGAAGCTCACCGGCATCAGCGACGTCGTGGACCTCACCGACCGCAAGCACGGCCTGCGCCTGGTCATTGAGCTCAAGAACGGCTTCAACCCCACTGCCGTGCTCCAGCAGCTCTACCGCTACACCCCGATGGAAGACTCCTTCGGCATCAACAACGTGACGCTCGTCGACGGCCAGCCGCAAACCCTCGGGCTGCTCCAGCTGCTCTCGGTCTACGTGGACCACCGGATCAACGTGGTCCGGCGCCGCACCGCGTTCCGGCTGGGCAAGAAGAAGGACCGCCTGCACCTGGTCGAAGGCCTCCTGGTCGCGATCGTGGACATTGACGAGGTCATCCAGATCATCCGGTCCTCCGACGAGGTGGCCGAGGCCCGTACCCGGCTGATGTCCATCTACGATCTCTCCGAGATCCAGGCCAACTACATCCTGGAACTGCGGCTGCGGCAGCTGACCAAGTATTCGCGGGTCGAGCTGGAGAAGGAGCAGGAGGAGCTCCGCCGGGAGATCGCGGAGCTTGAGGCGATCCTGGGCTCCCCCGTGCTGCTCCGTGCCCTGGTGTCCGACGAACTCGGCGAGATCGCGGAGAAGTACGGCACACCGCGCCGGACCGTCCTGCTGGAATCCGAGGCCGTCTCCCCCACCGTCGCCGCGGCACTGGGCGCAGCCGCCGGGGCCAAGGGCAAGGCCGCACCGCTGGCCCTTGAGATCGCGGACGATCCTTGCTGGGCCATCCTCACCGTGTCCGGACAGATTGCCCGCACCGCCAACCAGGACAGCCTGGCCGAGGCCGGACCGCGGACCCGGCACGACGTTTTCTCCTCCGTGGTCAAAACCACCGCCCGCGGCGAGATCGCCGCCGTGACCTCGCAGGGCCGCATGCTGCGCCTGCAGGTCATGGACATGCCTGTGCTGCCGCCAACCTCGGGCACCCCCAACATGGCCGGCGGGGTAGCGGCCAAGGATTTCATCACCCTGCTCAAGGGGGAATCGCTGGTGGCTTTCGCGCCGCTGGACCAGGTCCTGGCAATCGGAACGGCCCAGGGCGTGGTCAAACGGGTGCAGCCGGACTATCCGCTGAACCGCGAAGACTGGGAAGCGATCGCGCTCAAAGACAAGGACACCGTGGTGGGCGTTGCCCCCGCCGGGTCCGACGACGACGACCTCGTCTTCATCACGCGCCAGGCCCAGCTGCTGCGCTTCAGTGCCTCCTCCGTCCGCCCGCAGGGCCGGACGGCCGGCGGCATGGCCGGGATCAAGCTGGCCGCCGGGGACCGGGTGATGTTTTTCGGGACCGCCAGCCCCGCTGACGCCGCCGCCGTCGTCGTGACCATCGCGGGGACCGAAGGCGCGCTGCCGGGCACAGCCCCCGGGGCCGCGAAGGTCACCGCCCTGGCCGAGTACCCGGTCAAGGGCCGGGCGACTGCCGGGGTACGGGCACACCGTTTCCTCAAGGGCGAGGACACGCTGCTGCTCGGCTGGGCTGGGCACGGTCCGGCCAAGGCGTCCTCCCTGGCAGGTGTGGCGCGCTCACTCCCCGGCGAGCATGGCCGCCGCGACGGCTCCGGCATTCCACTGTCCCAGGCGATCGACGCCATTGGACCCAGCATGGCGTGGTCAGAGGACCCGGAAGCCGGCAACGACACGTAGGACCGCGGACGAACGAAACCCGGCCGGCGGCGCTGTCGCGCTCCAGCCGGGCTTCGTGATCAGGCGTTGCCTCCGGCGACCTCAGTCCCGGAAGCCCCGCCGCATCCTGTGGACCGGCGCTAGGCCATGTGGTTCAGGCTCAGGATGTTGCCCTCCGTGTCCAGGAACCACGCGGCCGTGCTTCCGTCAGGGGTGCTGGCGATGCCGTCCTCCGTTTTTAGGCCCGGAAAGTCGTATTCTTCGAAGACGACTCCCTTGGCCCGGAGTTCCGCAACTGCACCCGGAAGGTCATCGACCACCCAGCCGATCTGCGTGTTCTTGGCCGTTCCGGCATTAGGCGTCTGGTACAGGAGGAACCCGGTACCGCCGCCGCACTTGTACTGCAGGTTATCCTCGGCATCCGCGTTCTCGGGTTCGAGCCCGAGCTTATCGCGGTAGAAATCCCGTGCACGCGCGATGTCCGCTGCCGGTAGCACTGCGCCGACTTGCTTGTCCTTGAGCATGGCTATTCTCTTTCCAGGCCCGCCCCCCGGAAGGAATGATACTCCTCCACATCCCCCACGTACCTGAGAAACCGCGACGCTGATTTCCTTGGCCGGCGGGGGCGTTGGTGGGGAAACTGCGCCGACACGGCGCCCTGATGTCTGCCGCTGGTTAGGCGAGATGTCCCCTGTTGGTCAGGCGAGGGAGAGGAAGAGCTTTTCGAGCTCCTTTCGGTCCATGGTGGTGTCTTCGCGGACGAGGCACTGCTCAAGTCCGCTGGCGATGATCGCGAATCCGGCCTTGTCCAGAGCCTTCGAGACGGCCGCCAACTGCGTGACGATGGCCCTGCAATCCCCGCCCTCCTGCAGCATGCGGGTCACAGCAGCGAGCTGACCCTGGGCGCGCTTGAGGCGGTTGACCACGGGGGTTAGTTCAGTCGGATCGAGTTGCATGAGGTCTCCAAAGGCGTAGGGGGCTTGCCATCACCATATACCCCACCGGGTATTTTGCATACCCCCATGGGTATCTGCCATACTCGGTGGGGTATTCACCCACGACCCCTTTCGAGAGGCCCCGCCATGATTTCGCCTTCCACCGCCATTTCCGCTCTCGCTCCGGAGACCTTGCGCAGCTGGGTCACCGAGCATCAAGACCTCATGATCATTGACGTCCGCTCGGCCGCTGAGTTCGAGTCCGTGCACATCCGCGGGTCATACAACGTGCCGCTGCCGCTGCTGTCCGAACACACCGATGAGCTCGCCGCCCGTCTGGGCAGCCGCGTCGTCCTCGTTTGCCAGTCAGGGGCCCGCGCTGAACAGGCGCGGCAGCGCCTCGGCAGTTCCGGCGTCAATACGGCCTACGTCCTGACCGGCGGCGTCCCCGGCTTCGCAGCGGCCGAGGGTGACGTGGTCAAGGGCAAGGAACGCTGGGACCTGGAGCGGCAGGTCCGTCTCGCCGCCGGGTCGCTGGTGGTCCTCGGCCTGGCTGGCGGCAAGTTCGTCTCCCCCAGGATCCGGACGCTTGCCGGCGTCATCGGCGCCGGCCTGACCTTTTCCGCGGCGACCAACACCTGCGCCATGGGCCGGGCCATCTCGGCCATGCCGTGGAACAAGTCCGCCACGGAGCCCACGCGCGAAACCGCCATCATGAACCTCCCGGTTGTTCCGGCTGAGCAGACTCCGGCAGCATGATCGCGGCCCTGTCTCTGGGGCTCGTCGTCGGCATCGTTCTCGGTGTGGTGGGTGGCGGCGGGTCGATCATCGCCGTTCCCGCCCTGGTCTACGGCGTGGGCATGAGCCCCGCGGAGGCCATTCCCACCTCCCTGCTCGTGGTGGGCATCTCGTCCCTGGCGGCACTGGTGCCCAGGCTCCGTGAGGGCATCAACTGGCCAGTGGTCCTGATTGTCGGTGCCGCGGGCATCCCTGCCGCTTGGGCCGGAACCGCCCTGGGCCGCCTGCTTGATCCGAACATCCTGATGCTCGCCTTCGCTGCCATCATGGTGATCGCGGGGATCCGGATGCTCGCGCGGACCAAGGAAACCGACGGTTCCTGCAGCATCGGGCCCACCAGGGCTTTCCGCACCTGCGCCCCAAAGGCCGTCGGGGTTGGCCTCCTGGTCGGGTTCCTCACAGGGCTGCTGGGCGTGGGCGGAGGGTTCCTGATCACCCCGGCTCTCACACTGTTCCTGGGGCTGCGCATGAAACAGGCAGTCGGTTCCTCCCTGGCCATCATTGTGATCAATTCGACGGCGGGCTTCGGGGCCCACGCCGCAGGTTTCACGATCGAGTGGCCCACGGTCCTGAGCTTCGCGGTCCCGGCCATCCTTGGATCCCTCTTTGCTGCCCGGCTTGCCCGCCGGCTGCAGGACAAGCACATCCGGGTCTCCTTCGCGATGCTCATCTTTGTCGTAGCGGCATGGGTCACAACGAGCACCGTCACCGCCTGACCCGCCAACCCCCAACCCTCCCGCTGGAGAAGCTCCAGCGGGACCCCTAACGCCCTACCGAAAACCTGGCACAGCCGGCACGCAGGATCAGATACCAAACTTCCCCCACGAAGGAGAACACCAATGCTTATCGAGCGCATTTACGATGAAGACCTCGCCCAGGCCAGCTACCTGATTGGCTGCCAGGCCAAGGGTGAGGCTGTAGTTGTGGACGGCCGCCGGGACATCGCGGTCTACCAGGAACTGGCCGAGAAGAACGGCATGAAGATTGTGGCCGTCACCGAAACCCACATTCACGCCGACTACCTCTCCGGCACCCGCGAGCTGGCCGCCGCCACCGGCGCCACGATCTACGTCTCCGGCGAAGGCGGCCCGGACTGGCAGTACGAATTCGACGGCGAACGGCTCTACGACGGCGACAGGATCGCCCTCGGCAACATCACCATCCAGGCTCTGCATACCCCGGGCCACACCCCGGAGCACCTGTCCTTCCTGGTGACTGACGGCGCCTTCAGCGACCAGCCCGGCTACCTGCTCTCCGGCGACTTCGTCTTCTCCGGTGACCTGGGGCGCCCGGACCTGCTGGACGAAGCGGCCGGCGGCGTGGACACCCGGTTTGAGGGTGCCAGGCAGCTCTTCGCCAGTCTGCGGGACAAATTCCTGACCCTGCCCGACTACGTCCAGGTCCACCCGGCCCACGGCGCCGGCAGCGCCTGCGGCAAGGCCCTGGGCGCCATCCCCTCCACCACCGTCGGTTACGAACGGCTCTACGCCTGGTGGGGCCCGTACCTCGCCGCGAACGACGAGCAGGGGTTCGTCAATGAGCTTCTCGACGGCCAGCCGGACGCCCACGCCTACTTCGGGCGGATGAAGCGCGAAAACCGTATCGGCCCGGCAATTTTGAGGGAACGTGCCCCGTTGCAGGAGCTGGACATCGCCGCCGTGGCCAGGGATCTGGCTGCGGACAAGGCAACCTTCATAGACACCCGCTCCAACACCGAGGTCCACGAGGGCACCGTCACCGGCTCCCTGAACATCCCCGCCGGCAAGTCAGTGGCCAGCTACGGCGCCTGGGTCGTGAACCCGGAAACCGATAAGAACCCGTTGGTTCTGCTGGCCGCCGGGCCGGAGCAGGCCCAAGAGATGTGGGATCACTTGGTCCGCGTCGGCATCGACAACATCGCCGGCTACCTCACCGGCGTCGAAGGCCTGCCAACGTCTACTCCGCGGCTGATCCAGCCTGCCGATCTGGCCGACTTTGACGCTGCGATGGTGCTGGACGTCCGCAACCGCACCGAGCACCTGGCCGGACACATCCCCGGATCCCACCAGCTCAGCGGCGGCCGCGTCATGTGGCACCTCGACGAACTCCCGGCCGGAGGCACTATCGTGACGTACTGCCAAAGCGGCATCCGCAACTCCGTCGCGGCCAGCGCCCTGCGCCGCGCCGGGTACGACATCGTTGAACTCGACGGCAGCTACGCGGCCTGGGCCGCCCACCGGCCCTCCGTGGCCTCATCCCGCTGACCCTGGGAAGGGACGTCCGTCGCCACGCCGGCCAGAGGCACGCGAAGCCAACGGAGACCGCCCCGGACGGCATCGAAGGCTCCCGGGGCGGGAAGGCCTTCGGACTCTACCGGGCAGCCGAGGTCGGCCAAAGAATCGGAATAGAACAATGGTCTGAGGCGAAAGGGCACCGGTCTTGATGTGGGGCTACGGCATGAATATGGGCTGGATGTGGATGTGGGGCGTACTCCTGCTCATCGGCGTAGCGCTGCTGGTACTGGTCGCCGTGCGCATGTTTGCCGGAGGCGGCACTCACGGCGGGATGCAGGGACCGCAGGGTCCCTACCCCGGCAGGAGCCGGGCCCGGCAGATCCTCGATGAACGCTTTGCCCGGGGTGAACTGACGGCGGAGCAATACCGCGAGCAGCTAAAGGTTCTCGGCGAGGACCAATAGTGCTCCCAATGAGCCGCCGGAACGCGCTCCTGCTGGGCGGCCTCGGCACGGCAGCCATGGCCGCCGGCGGAGCCGGGCTCTGGTGGACGGTCAGTTCCCGGTTCGCGGCCGTCGCGGGCGGAGACTTCACCGACCCGAAGCAGCTGCGCAGCAGCAACGGACGGTTGCAGGTCCGGCTCGAAGCGTCCGCTGGCTCAGTGCAGCTCGGCGGCCAGCAGGCCTCGGCGCTTGGCTACAACGGCGGAATCCCCGGCCCAACCCTGCGTTTGAGGAGTGGGGACGTGATCGCCGTCGAACTGGTCAACAGCATGGACGTCCCGACAAACCTGCACGTCCACGGACTCCACGTTTCACCCCAGGGCAACGGAGACAACGTTTTCAACGTCGTCGAGCCCGGCCACTCCTTCCGCTACGAATACCGGCTCCCTGCGGACCATCCGCCCGGCGTGTACTGGTACCACCCCCATCATCACGGCATGGTCGCCGATCAGATTTTCGCCGGGCTGTTCGGTGCGATCATCGTCGAGGACGCACAGCCCGTGGACGTCAGCCGCGAGCGGGTGATGGTCGTCTCTGACATCACCCTGGACGGCTCCGGAACCGTCGCCGGTCCCTCGCCCATGGACCGGATGCTCGGCCGGGAAGGTGAACTTGTCCTGGTCAACGGACAAAGCAACCCGAAACTTTCCGCCCGGCCGGGCGAGCGTGAGCGGTGGCGGATCGTGAACACGTGCGTGGCGCGCTACCTGCAGCTGCGCCTGGACGGGCAGCAGATGCAGCTCCTCGGCATCGATTCCGGCCGCTTCCCCACACCCCGGAACGCGGACGAGGTGCTGCTGGCGCCGGGCAACCGTGCAGATGTCCTGGTCACAGCTGTCGAGGGCGACGCCACTCTCAGTGCCGTCTACTACAACCGTGGCAGCATGGCCGGCATGATGGGACTGGCAGGGCCAGCCCCCAACAGCGCCCAGGGCACAGGAGATCTCGTGCTGGCGACCCTCTCGGTCACCGGCGCCCCGGCCGCTCCTCCTCCGGCGGTGCCGTCCCGGACCGCAGCGGCAGACCTGAGGACCGCGGCCGTTGCCGCCCGCAGGCAGCTGACCTTCGCCGTCGGCGGCATGGGCATGGGGATGGGAATGAGTTTCACCATCAACGGCCGTGAATTCAACGCAAGCCGGACGGACACCACTGTGGCCGCGCAGACGGTGGAGGAGTGGACCCTGATCAATCCCAGCCCGATGGACCATCCCTTCCACCTGCACGTCTGGCCGATGCAGATCATCGAGGAACAGAGCCAGACGCCGGGCCAGCCCGTCTGGCGTGACGTCGTCAACATACCCGCCAACGGACAGGTGCGGGTCCGGATCCACTTCAAGGATTTCACCGGCCGCTCCGTGTACCACTGCCACATCCTGGACCACGAGGACCAAGGAATGATGGGCGTCATCGAAGTCCGCTAGCCACCGGGAGCAAGTATCCCGACGACGGCCCGGCAAATGCCCAGCCTGTAGCCTTGACCTGGCTACCATCCAACACTGCCAACCGGAGGGAGAATGCCATGGCCGCAGCTTTCATGAGCCATGCCGCAACCGCCCTTCGCCGCGGATTCCTGCTAGTGGGCCTGCTGGCCGTCGTGGCTGGATTCCTCGGGATGCACATCATGACCGGAATGCATGGCGCTCATGCCATGACCGCGGTGACATCCTCCGCGGAAGCCGCGGGGTCATCTTCCCGGCCGGAGACCAACCTCGCACCTCATCCGGCCGCCCATGCCCTGCAAGAGCGCACCATGGGCCATGACTCCTTGGCTCCGCGCCCTGCGACCCCAGCCGGTCCCGACCTGACGGCCGACAGCCGGGCCGCTGCCCCCGCGGTGTCGTGCATATGCCAATCGAACTGCGCCGCCGTTGCGTCAATGCACTCGGCCTGTGTGCCCTCGGCGGCTATGACGTCCCTGGCCGCGCCCCCGCCTGGCATGGCGCCGGCCTCGATGCACAACCCGGACACGCACGGCGACGCCGCCGTCAGGGCCTACTGCTATCTCCCCGCAAGTCCTTCGCCGGGCGATCTGTCCATCAGCCGGACGTAAGACGGAAGCGCGCCGTGTCGTGCCCGGCGTCCCCACTTACCCGACACGCTCCATCCCGTTCTTCCAGCGGCACGGGCGTGTCATCCGCAGGCGTGCCACAACGCCGATTGATGATTGAAGGACCTGACCCCATGAAAAAAACCCTGACCATTTCTGCCTTCGGCATTTCCGCCGCCATCGCCCTTGCCGGCTGCGCCGGCACCTCCGGAAGCACACCCGCCGGCACCATGCCGGGCATGGGCAGCGGCGGCATGGGCATGTCGTCAAGCTCAGCGCCCGCAACCGCGGGCCACAACGCGGCAGACACCATGTTCACCCAAGGGATGATCCCGCACCACGCCCAGGCCGTGGAAATGATCGACATGATGCTCAGGAAGCAGGGCATGGACGCGCGGATCACCGCGCTCGCCACAAAGATCAAGGCCGCACAGGCACTCGAAATCGCGCAGATGACGGGCTGGCTCAAGACCTGGAACGAACCAGCCCAGATGGCGTCCGGCCATGGCATGGGTGACGGGGTGATGGGCGACGACGACCTGAAGAAGCTCGATGCCGCCCAGGGCGCCGACGCGGCCAAGTTGTTCCTGGCCCAGATGATCGTCCACCACGAGGGCGCGGTGATGATGGCCAAGACTGAAAGCAGCCAAGGCAAGAACCCGGACGCCCTCAGCCTCAGCAAGGCAATCGTGACCGCCCAGGAAGCTGAAATCCAGGAGATGAAGGACCTGCTGGCCAGCCTCTAGCAGCGTCCCTGCCCCGGTCCGCCTTCGGACCGGGGCCGTCAACTGGGCGGCCCCGGCCGACGCAGTCCGAAGCATCGGCCGACGGCGGTGCTGCTTTGGCCTCGTACCTGGGTGCCGCACCGGCTGCAGCGACGGGCCGGGATGCCCGGCGGAACGAATGCACCTACACTGCTGGAATGCCTATCATTCCGGATTCCAAGGACTGGACTTGGGTCCTGTCGCAGCCCTGCCCCGAGTGCGGTTTCGATGCCTCCACCGCGACCCCGGCCACGGTGCCGGGGATCGTCATCAGCATGCTCCCGCGGTGGCGTGCAGCCCTCCGACGGCCGGACGCGACGGAACGGCCCAACGAGGCCACGTGGTCCGTCCTCGAGTATGGCTCCCACGTCCGGGACGTCTTCACACTTTTCGATCACCGCCTGTCCCTCATGTTGTCCGAGGACCATGCCCGGTTCGATGACTGGGACCAGGACAAGACGGCAATCGAGCAGGACTACGCCAACGCTGATCCAGCCCAGGTCGGCATCGAGCTGACGGCGGAGGGCGAGCAGATTGCCGCGTCCTTCGCACGGGTTCAGGAGGAGGATTGGGTCCGATTGGGGACCCGGAGCAACGGCTCAGTGTTCACTGTCCTGACCTTCGCGCAGTATTTCCTGCACGACGTCGTCCACCACCTCCACGACGTGGACGGCTAACGCGAAGAACTGGCGCGCGGACGGCAGCCACGCGGACGGCCGGCGGGGCCGTTCTCCGGCGCTGCTCAGCC
>NZ_KI914919.1:31804-40915 GCF_000520575.1 Arthrobacter sp. I3 | reverse complement strand
GTCTGCGGTTCCCTGAGGCGGCCCCTACGGCACGGCCGGCTGAAGCTCCTTGTCCCACGCCATGCTCCGGTTGACGGCCACATAGCCCGTCTTGATGTAGAGCGCGAGGGCCCCGGTCGGGTTCTCCGAGTCGACATCCAGCGACGCCACGTCCATGCCCGCGGCCGCGAAGCGGCGCATGGCATCGGCCAAGAGCACCTGCGCGATGCCCTGGCCACGGTACTCCCGCCGGACGCCGAGGAGCTCCGTGTAGCCTTCGCGGAAGCCGCGGGTCAGGACGGCCTCGACGTCGTGGGTGGCCAACTGGTACCCGGCCACCGTGCCGGTAGAACGGTCCAGCACGACGCCGCTCAGGTCCGGCCGGGCCTGCGGATCATTCACCACAAAGCCCCAACCCTCCTGGTCGCGGGGCTCGCTGCCCCAGTGGTCCCGGAATGCCGCGTTGTGCGCCAGCCGCACCGGTTCATGCAACTCCGGCCCAAAAGTGACGAGCTCCAGTCCGGGGTCCAGGAAGGATTCAGGCACAGCCTGGGTCAGTGGCCGGTGCATCTCGTTGTAATAGCGGACAATGCCGTAGCCGGAACCGGCGAACAAGGCGGCCTGGTGCTGGTGCTGCTGCTCGGTATGGAGCCGCAGTCTCGGGCACGGGACGCCCCCGGCGCCGCCCGCATCGCCGGCCGCCCGAGCTGTCCCGGCATCCCCAACTGTGCCGGCATCCCCAACCGTGCCGGCAGGCCGTGCGTCCTCGGCAAAGCGGTCCCTGGTCCGCTGTTCCATCCAACCCAGCAGCGAGGTGCCGATCCCGCTCCCCTGCCACTCCGGGTCAACGCAGCCGGAGCCGTTCGCCTTGTCACCGTCACGGTTCTTGGTGATCCGGCCGTAGGCCCGGGCAACGCCCTCCGGATCGAAGCCGATGATGGTGTTCGCCGTTACCGGGTTATTTTTCGACTCAAGGATCTGTTCCAGGTCCGCCTGGCGCTCGAACCAGACGGGTTGCTCGACGGCGGCCGTGCGGGCAATCAGGCCGGCCCACGCGTCGAGGTCGCGGCGCTCCGCCGGCCGCCAGGACAGCCGGGGGTCAAGTGCGGGCCGGGGGTGGAGCTCGCCGTTGCGGTTCATGGCAACAGGCTAATAGGCGGGTTACCCGCGCGCCAGCACGGCCGCCGTCGCCGGACCCTCGCCCGCGGCGCCCGTGGCGGCAGCCGCGGCTGCGGCGTCCAGGTCCAGTCTGGTGTCCGCGGCGTCGATATCGTCCGGGTTGTGGGTGACCAGGACAACGGTCCGGTCGCGCAGCCCGTCGCGCAATTCGGCGAGCATGAGCCTGCCTGACTCGGCATCGAGGTGCGCCGTCGGTTCATCGAGCAGGATGACGTCGGCCCCGGTCATGAGCGTGCGCGCAACGGCCAGGCGCGTACGCTCTCCGCCGCTGAGGAAGGCCCCGCCCGGGCCGATCCGGGTGTCCAGGCCGTCCTCGAGCCGGGCCAGCATCGGGCCGAGTCCGACGGCGTCGAGGGAAGCCCGCATCTGCTCGTCCCCGTTGGCCACCACGGCGCCGCCGGGTCCACGCTGCGCACTGTCTGTACCGGCGGGAGCTGGCTCCGGCCGCGCCAGGAGAAGGTTGCCGCGGATGGTCGAGTCGAACAGGTGTGCCTCCTGCGGGCACCAGGCGGCGCGTCCGCTCAGGTACAGGTGGCCGCCGGCCGCCGGCAGGAACCCCAGGACCGTGGCCAGCAGGGTCGACTTGCCGGAGCCGGAGGCGCCGGTGACGGCCAGCCAGCGCCCGGGGCCGGCCTCGGCCGTGAGTCCGCTGAAGACATTTCCGCCGCCAGGCCACGCGGCAGCGAGGTCTACGAGTTCAATCCCTGGCCGGCCGCCGGGCCGCGAAGCCACGGGCACCAGTCCGCCCGTTGCGGCGCCGCCGTCCGCGTCACTGTTCGCTCCCGTCTCAAGGACTCCTGCCGCGCTGATCCGCCGCATCACGGCGCGGAGCGCGGGATACTGCCGCACGGCCGTGGTGATGGCCGCGTAAGGGTCCACCAGGGCCAGCTGCACGAGGACGACGACGGCAACAGTCTCCGGTTCGACCGCGCCGCTCAGGGCAAGCGGGGCGGCCAGCACGGCGCTGGCCAGGGCGGCCACGGCACAGGCCAGGACGGTCAGGGCCTGGCCGAGACCCTCCGCCCATGCCGACCGCTGTGAGGCTGCCGTCGCGGCCCGGTCCGCCCGGCCAATCGCAGCGAGCACGGGGGCGCTGACGCCGTTCGCGTGCAGTTCTGCGCGGGCGTCCAGGGCAGCGGCAACGTGACGGAGCACGCCGGAACGGAGGTTTTGTTCGGTGCCGGCGGACATGCGGTCGGCGGCCAACGCCAGGGCGGGGGCAACGACAATGCTCAGCAGCGCTGCGGCGGCCACGGCAGGCAGTGCAGCGGGAAGCAGCAGCCCGATCCCGGCCACTGCGGCCGCGGCCACAGCGATGGCGGTCACGGGCGGCAGCACGACGCGGGGCAAAAGCTCGCGGACCGTGTCGACGTCGTCCACCACGGTGCCGAGTACGTTGCCGCCCTGCAGGAGCCGGCGCAGGGACAGCGCGCGGCGGCTCAGCGACTCCCAGAGCCGGCCCCGGAGTCGGGTCAAGGCGGCGAACACGGCATCGTGCAGCAGCAACCGCTCGGAGTACCGCAGGCACGCCCTGCCGACGCCGAAAAACCTCACGCCGACGATCGCGGTGAGCAGGTACAGGATGGGCGGCTGTTCACTGGCCCGGATGATGAGCCAGCCGGACAGCCCCGCGAGGGCGACGGCGAACAGGGCCGCCAACGTGCCTACAGCTCCGGCGGCGGCGAACCGGCCCTTGACCGGGGCCAGCAGGCGACGCAGCTGGGCAGGGACCGAACCGGACGGGCCGGCCGCGCCGGAGCCGGAGCCGGAGCCGATTGAGCTGGCCGAACCGGCGGCGGCGGCAGGAGCGGTGCCGGTTTCGGGGCGGCCCGGAGCCGGATCCTTATCCGGGGTCGGGCTTGGGCCTGGGCTTTGGCTTTGGCTGTGGCCCGGCGCCGCGGCGTCCACGAGGAAGGGCGCCCGGATAGCCGCCGCCTGCACGCCCGGCTTTCCCCCGGCGGTTGCCGGCAGGGGCGGGACGAGGGCCGGAGGTTCACCGCCGTGGTGGCCGCCGGCGCCCGGCGTCACCGCGACGAGAGTGTCGGCAAGGTCCCGGGTGTGCCGGTCGTGCGCAACCAGCAGCACGGTGACCTTTCCCCGGAGCCCGGCGAGGGCCCGATTGACCTGTGTGGCCGATCCCCGGTCCAGATGGGCGGTGGGTTCATCCAGGAGCAGTACGCGGGCGCCGGCCTCGATCCTCGCCAGCCCGCGGGCCAGAGCAACCCGCCTCAGCTCCCCCGGACTCAGCTCGGCCGGGTGCTTGGCGGCCAGGTGCCCCGCGCCCACGGCCGCCAGGCACCTCGCTGCCGCATCGGCTTCCGCGCCCACGTCGGTGCCGCCCGCCTCGGTGCCGGCCGCGGCGTTGTCGGCGGCGGGAGCGCCGAGATACAGCCGGATCTCGTCCAGCACCGTGGAGGCCACCATGACGGGGTGCTGTGGCACCCAGGCGACCTCCGCCGTCGTGAATCCTCCGAGGCGTCCGGACACGGCGGTCCCCGCATCCGTCCCGATGGTCCCGGCGAGGACTCCGAGCACGGTGCTCTTGCCGGCGCCGCTGGCACCGTCGAGTGCCGTGATCTGGCCGGCGGCGGCGGTGAAGCTCAACGGTCCGACGGCGGCGTCCGTGCGTCCGCCGAAGCGGACGGTCAGTCCGTCCACGGTGACGGCGGGCGGGCCGGCAGCAGGACCGGAGGCCGGCGTCGGATCCAGGGGCGCAGCTCCGGGGTCCGCGAGGACCGCTGTGGTTTCGGCGAGCGCTGCCCGGCCGTCGTCGCTGGCGTGGTGTGCGGTGCCGAGCTCCCGGAGCGGAAGGTAGCAGTCGGGAGCGAGGATGAGCGCAAGCAGCCCTGCCTCAAGCGCCATGTCGCCGTGGACCAGGCGGACGCCGATGAACACGGCGACGACCGCCACGGAAATCGTCGAGATGAGCTCCAGGGCCAGGGCGGAGAGGAAGGCCGTGCGCAGAGTCCCCATGGTCCGGGAACGATATTCCTCGGACATGTCCTCCAGCGCCTGGCGCTGGGCTGAGGCCCGGCCCAGGCCCACGAGGACGGGCAGGCCTTTGGCGAGCTCGAGCATGTGCCCGGAGAGCCGTGCAAGTGCGGACTGGGCGTCCCTGACACGTTCCTCGGTGTACCGCCCGATCAGGATCATGAACAGCGGCACCAGCGGCACCGTCAGCACAATCACCACGGCGCTGACCCAGTCGGCGAACAGGATGCGGGCGCCCAGCAGCAGCGGAATGGCCGCGCAGTTCACCAGCGCGGGCAGGAACTGGGTGTAGTAGCTATCCAGGGCATCCAGCCCCCGGGTGGCCAGCACGGCGAGGCCGCCGTCGGCAGGCCCGGCAGACCGCGTGCCGTTCCTGAGCGCCTGCTCCAGCAGTTGCGAGCGCAGCTCCTCCTTCACTCCGAGCGCCGCCCGGCGTGAGGCCACGGACTGGCCCCATACCGTCAGTGAGCGCAGCACTGCCCCCGCGGCGCCCAGAACCAGCTGGTCTGCCCAGGCGGGGTCATGAGCGGCGAGCCCGGCGAGCATCGAAGCCACGGCCTGCGCCATGAGCACGAGCGAGAGCGCCTTGAGGGCGGCAAGCAGTCCCAGCAGGTAGAGGGCGGAACGGGTCGAGGGGCCGGCGGGGAACGGTCTCATCTGGGAAGTTAGTCCTTCGGTGCCAGCGCTTTGGCGGCGATCGCGGGAAGGAAGCTGTGCGCCTCCGGGATATGCGCTGCGCTCACCCGGCGCCGGAACACCCAGTACGTCCAGGCCTGGTACGCCAGGACCAGCGGCAGCCCGATGCAGGCCACAATGCTCATCAGGCCCAGGGTGTAGTCCGAGGACGAGGCGTTGGAGACGGTGAGATTGAACGCGGGATCCAGCGTGGACGGAAGAACCACAGGGAAGGCGGCACCGAAGATGGCGGCGCTGCCGAGCAGGAGGAATGCACCCAGCGACATGAAGGCACGGCCTTCGGCCCCCTTGCGGGCGAAATTCCATGCCAGGACCGCGGCGACGACGGCGGCGACCACGGCGGCGATGGTCCAGGCCTCGCCGCTGAGGAGCTGGAGGCTCACCGCCCAGCCGGCCATGGGCAGCAGCAGCACGGGCAGCAGCCGGACGAACCAGGCCCGCGCCCGGTGGCGTACCTCGCCGTCGGTCTTCAGCGCCAGGAACCCGAGGCCGTGCAGGAGGGAGAATCCGACGACGGCGAGTCCGCCGAGCACGGCGTAGCCGCTGAACCAGGCAAAGGGGCCGCCCTCGCGGTCGCCGTTGGCGTTCAGCGGCAGTCCCGTGGTGGTCAGGGCCAGTGCGGCGCCGACGCCGAAGGCCGCGACGAACGACCCTGCCGAGATGGCCCAGTCCCAGCGGGCGCGCCACCGGGGGTTGTCCACCTTGCCGCGGTATTCGAAGGCGACCGCCCGGAAAATGAGCGCCACGAGAACCAGCAGGAGTGGCAGGTACAGGGCGGAGAACAGCGAGGCGTACCAGAGCGGGAACGCCGCGAAGGTGGCGCCGCCGGCGGTCAGGAGCCAGACTTCGTTGCCGTCCCAGACCGGGCCGATCGTGTTGATCAGGACGCGGCGTTCGGTGTTGTTCCGGGCGAATCCCTTCATCAGCATGCCGACGCCGAGGTCGAAGCCCTCGAGGAAGAGATAGCCCGTCCACAGCACCGCGATGGCAACGAACCAGATGGTGGGTAGCAGTTCCATGCTGAGAATCCTCTGCGTATTTTTCGTGTGGGTTGCTGGGTGGTGGGGAGCCGGGCGGGCGCCTAGTAGGCGAACGCCAGGACGTCGTCGTCGGGTTTGCCGGGACCGCCCCGGGGGGTGTTGTCCTCGTTTTCGTCAACGGGGGCGTGGGCAAGTTCCGGCATGGCCGAGGCCACGCCGCCGCGGATGTACTTGACCAGGAGCTTGACCTCCACCACCAGCAGCACAGCATAGATGGAGGTCAGGACCACGAGGGAGGTCAGGATCTCTCCGGCCGAGACTCCCGGTGAGACGGCCGCGGCGGTGAACATGAAGACCTGGTCGATGCCGCTGGGGTCCGGGTTGGGGGCGACGACGAACGGCTGGCGGCCCATCTCGGTAAAGATCCAGCCCGCCGCGTTGGCACCAAACGGTGCGAGGATCCCGAACACCGCCAGGCGCATGAGGCCGCGGGAGGCCGGCACGGTTCCCTTGCGGGTGGCCCACAGTGCCAGAAGGGCGGCGAGGGCGGCCACGCCGCCGAAGCCGATCATCATCCGGAAGCCCCAGTAGGTGACTTCCATGACGGGCACGTACTGGATTTGCTGTCCGGCGCGGTCCCCGTAGATGGGGTTGTCCGGCAGGGTGGTGCCGTACTTGTCCTGGTACTCGCCCAGCAGGCTGTTGACGCCCTTGACCTCCGTGGTGAAGTCGCCCTTGGCCAGGAAAGACAGGATGCCCGGGACCTCGATCACGGCCACGATGTCATCGCAGTTCTTGGCGCCGAGGTTGCCGACGCTGAGGACCGAGAAGCCGGTGCCATCATGGCAGGCTGCCTCGGCGGCGGCCATCTTCATGGGCTGCTGCTCGAACATGAGCTTGCCCTGCAGATCTCCGGTGACGGCGGTGCCTGCGAAGGAAATCATGGCGACGACGGCGCCGATCCTCAGCGAGCGGATCCAGACGGTGTGGTCGCTGCGGTCCCGGCCGAGGATGCCGGCGGCTTCGCCGGGGATCGCCTTGCCGTCGGCCCCGATGGTGTCGATGCCGTCGTGGCGGCGGCGCCACAGGTGGTACCAGGCGATGCCGAGCAGGAACCCGCCGGCGACGGCGAGGGCGCCGAAGAGAGTGTGGGGCACGGCGACCAGGGCCGTGTTGTTGGTGAAGACGGCCCACGCGTCGGTCATGACGGGCCGGCCGTTGACCATTTCGACGCCGACGGGGTGCTGCATCCAGCTGTTGGCCACGATGATGAAGTAGGCCGAGAAGACGGAGCCAATGACGGCGATCCAGAGGCAGGCCAGGTGGACGGCGGGCTTGAGCTGTTTCCAGCCGAAGATCCACAGGCCCAGGAAGGTTGACTCTACGAAGAACGCCAGCAGCGCTTCCAGGGCCAGCGGGGCGCCAAAGACGTCACCGACAAAGCGGCTGTACTCGCTCCAGGCCATGCCGAACTGGAACTCCTGCACGATTCCGGTGGCCACGCCCATGATGAAGTTGATCAGGAAGAGCTTGCCCCAGAACTTGGTCATGCGCAGATATTCGGTCTTGCCGGTGCGGTACCAGAGCGTCTGGATCACAGCCACCACCAGCCCGAGGCCGATCGTGAGCGGCACCATCATGAAGTGGTAGACCGTGGTGATTCCGAATTGCCAGCGTGCGATTTCCAAGGCGTCCAAGGCAGTCCCTACTTTTGGCTAGGTCGGAGCAACTTCTACGTGGCGTAGAAGTGATTCTTCTACAGAGTGTAGAACACATCGTCGCTTCCCCGTAACTCAGACTCCCACGGCACGTCACGGCCTGCAATGGAAGAAAGCCCCTGTGCCGCCGCCCCGGGCCGGCGGCGCGACACGCCGGGCGGCCGTGTTCTACTTCATGTAGAAAGAATGCGCAAAACGCGGTAAATTTGTAAACGAAGTATTCACATACACCGCCCCGGCAGGCACCAGCAGTTTCCCAGCATGACGCCGGCGCGGCAGGCATAGAAGGATGTACGCAATGGCAAGTCTCGGTGAACTGGAACGGGCAGTGATGGACCTGCTCTGGGCAGGCCAAGAAGCTGCGACAGCCAACACGCTGCGGGACCTCCTCGCACAAAGCACCCAGCCCCAGGACGGCAGCGCCGGACACGTGGGCAAAGACCTCGCGGTCACCACGGTGCTGACCGTACTCTCGCGCCTTGAGCGGAAGGGCCTGGTGGAACGCGAACGCGGCACCCGCCCGCACCGCTACCAGGCCGTCTCGAGCCGTGCGGACCACACCGCGGAACTCATGCACGAGGTCCTCGGCTCCGCTCCGGACCGCGAAGCCGTCCTGGCCCGGTTCATTGGTTCCGTCACGGATAACGAGGCAGAAACCCTGCGCAAGCTTTTGGGCCGCAGCTAGCGCCCGATGTTCTGGACCTCATATTTTCTGGCGGTCCTGGCGATAGCATTGGCGTGGCCGGCGCCTATCCTCCTTTCCCGTGCCCAGTGGCCGGCCCGCTCCCCCTTCACGGCGATGCTGTTGTGGCAGGCGATCGCGCTGGCCGGTGGCCTGTCCATGATCGGCGCCATGCTCGTTTACGGGCTCGAGCCGGTCGGGGACAACCTGCTCTCCGGCCTGCGGGCGCTGGCCGGCATGGTCTTCCACAATGCCCCCACCACGGAACTGGGCTTCTGGCACATCTTTGCGCTCTCGGCCGCGGCCCTGCTGACGGCGCACCTGGTATTTACCCTGCTGCTGACCTACTACAAGATCCAGCGCCAGCGCCGCCGCCACCGCGAGCTGCTGGACCTCCTGGCGTCGCCATCCTCCGACGGCCCGGGGACGATGGTCCTGAACGTGGACTCGCCTGTGGCGTACTGCCTGCCCGGCGGCGCACGGTCCGTGACGGTTCTCTCCGACGGCCTCATGGCCGCCCTGGAGCCCGATGAGTTGCGTGCCGTGCTGATTCACGAGAACGCCCACCTGAGCCAGCGCCACCACCTCCTGCTGTGGGCCTTCGCCGCGTGGCGCCAGGCGCTGCCGTGGCTGCCCACCACCCGGCTGGCGCAGGAGTCGGTCAACTCTCTGATCGAGATGCTGGCCGACGACGTCGCGCTCAAGACGGAGAGCAAGGCGACTCTGATCAGGGCGATTGCCATTGTGGCCAGCGGGTCCCCGGCCACCCCCGCGGTGCGCCTGGCGTTCGGCGAGCCCGGCGTGGCCGACGGCGACCCCAGCCAGCCCGGCGCCACCGGAGGCAGTGGCTCGGCGGGTACGACGGCGTCACGCGTCAGCCGCCTGC
>NZ_KI914919.1:28067-31704 GCF_000520575.1 Arthrobacter sp. I3 | reverse complement strand
GCTCTCGCCGCAGCCGCCGCTGTCCGAACCGCTGCGCGCCGCTGTCCTGGCCTGCTGCGTGCTGCTGCTGGCCGTGCCGACGGCCCTGCTGCTGGTCCCGGGCCTGCTCGGCTAAGTCCGGCCCCCTGGCAGTCCTGTCATCCGGCCCCGACGCCGGACCGCCCGCCACAGGAGCGGCGGAGCGGCCGGTTTCGCGCCAGGTTAGCCATCTGCGCCGCTATTTCAGCAGCTTGCTGGCCTTGAATTGGAGGTCGACGTTGCCGGACCCGTTGCCCTTGGACGTTCCGTTGATCGCCGAGGTGGTCATGGCGAAGGTCAGTGTCGAGTGGGCGATCGCGTCAGCCATTTGCTCCAGCACAGTGGTGTTGACGTTGGCGATGGTGTCGCAGGCCTGGTGGTAGCAGGCGTCATGCGCCACGTTCGGTGTCCCGCCGAACACTGCAGCTTCCGCCGCCGTCTTAAGGTCTTCCGCGCCGGTGAACAGGCCACCCGCCGGAATCCCGTTGTTGATGAACCCGGAGTAGTCCGAGCGCCCGTCGAACTGGGTCGGCGCAGTAGGCAGGTTCTGGGACTTGAAGTAGTCCAGGAAGACCTTCTCGACGAGCCCGGAGCCATTGGGGCCCTTCGTGCCGAAGGCGGAGCCGTCGCCGTCGTAGACGAACCGCACAAAGTTCGGCGAGCCGACCATGTCGAAGTTGAGGTTGACCGCGTGGGCCTTGATCTGGCTCGCCGTCAGCTGGGATGTGTAGAAGTCGGAGCCGACAAGTCCGGGTTCCTCCCCTCCCCAGAAGGCGAAACGGACCCTGTTCACGGGGGTCTGGCCCGACTTCTTCAGCTGGATCGCCGTCTCGAGGATGGCGGCTGTCCCGGTGCCGTTGTCGTTAATGCCCGGCCCTTCCGGCACGGAATCCAGGTGCGCCCCCACCAGGACGGTGCGGTCCGCGCGTCCGCCGGTGTCGGCCAGGATGTTGAACGAGGTCAGCTTGGTGACGGTGGAGTTCACGGCGAGGTGCATGCTCACGCCGTTCAGCCCGGCGAGTTCGGCGCCGGTGGCGAAGCTGGTGCTGACCACCGGGATACCTGCCTGAGGCGCGTCCAGCGTGCCGCCGAAGAGGGCAAAGCGCTCGTCCGCCGGGTCCGCATTGCCCTGGTTGAAGATGATGACGCCGGCCGCCCCGGCCGCTGCGGCGTTGTCCGCCTTGATCCGGAAGGTGCAGGTGCCGCGCTGGAGCAGGGCGATGTTGCCCGCCGTGAACCCGCCGAAGTCGGCTGCCTCGCAGCCGCTGGTGGAGGCCCGGTCGCCGGCCAGGTTGATGTCGACGGCGCTCAGCGGGGCCGTGACGTTGCCGGAACCGGAATAGTTCATATCGAGGAAGCCGTCCGGGGCGTCATAGGCGTAGGTTCGCGGGGATGGCGAGAGGCGCTCCATCGACGCCGAGACGGTGTCGTAGCGCTCGTAGGGGAAGGTTTGGCGGACCGGGGTGTAGCCGGCGGCCCACAACTTGCGCTCGATGTACTGGGCGGAGGCTTCGTATCCCGGAGTGCTGGCAGCCCGAGTGCCACCGTTGGCGTCCGCGACGGCCTGGAGGGCCGCGAGGTGTTTCATGATGTTTGTTGCCGACACGGCAGCGCGCAGGGGTGCCGTGTTTGTTCCGTTGTCAGCGAGTGCGGGCGGCGCAAGGCTGGCCGCCAGTCCGATCGAGGCGGCGATAGCCGCACGGCGGATATTCCGGCGTTGCTTCATAGGGTTCTCCTGGATTCGGCTGCGGAATCCAATCCGGGCGTCCTTGCCCGCATGGGTGAGATGAAGCTATCGGAAGCACCTTGGGCAAAGGTTGAGAGAACCAGGCGCCGGCGAAGCAGCCGCGACGGCACAGATTTCCGTCGCCGGGCCCGTCCCCGCCGGCGGAACGTCAGGCGTCGATGCGCTCCCGGTCCAGGTTGGCGGCGCCTGCAATGATGAAGTCCTTGCGCGGCGCCACGTCCGAGCCCATGAGGAGGTCGAAAGTCTCCTCGGCCTGCTTGGCGTTCTCGATCCCGACCTTGCGGAGCGTCCGGTGCCGCGGGTCCATAGTGGTTTCGGCCAGTTGCTCGGCATCCATTTCGCCCAGCCCCTTGTACCGCTGGATCGGCTCCTTGTAGCGCTTGCCCTCTTTGGCGAGCCGCGCCAGCAGGACATGGAGCTCAGCCTCGGAGTAGGTGTAGATCATCTCGTTGGCCTTCTGGCCGGCGTTGACGACCTCCACCCGGTGCAGCGGCGGGACGGCGGCGAAGACGCGCCCCTCGTCGATCATCGGACGCATGTAGCGGAAGAAGAGCGTCAGGAGCAGGGTCCGGATGTGGGCGCCGTCGACGTCGGCGTCGGTCATCAGGATCACTTTGCCGTACCGGGCGGCGCTGATGTCGAACGTGCGGCCGGAACCAGCCCCCACCACCTGGATCAGGGCAGCGCACTCGGCGTTGGAGAGCATGTCCCCCACCGAGGCCTTCTGGACGTTGAGGATCTTGCCGCGGATCGGCAGGAGCGCCTGGAAGTCGGAGGACCGCGCCAGCTTGGCGGTGCCTAGCGCGGAGTCACCTTCGACGATGAACAGTTCGGAGCGTCCGACGTCGTCGGTGCGGCAGTCGGCGAGCTTGGTGGGCATGGAGGAGGTTTCCAGCGCATTCTTGCGGCGCTGGGTTTCCTTGTGGACCCGCGCCGAGATGCGGGACTTCATCTCGCTGACGATCTTTTCCAGCAGCAGCGCGGACTGGGCCTTGTCGTTGCGGTTTGCGGAGGTCAGCTTCGCGGTGATCTCCTGTTCCACCACCTTGGCCACGATGGCCCGGACGGCGGAGGTGCCCAGGATTTCCTTGGTCTGGCCCTCGAACTGCGGTTCGGCCAGCCTCACGGTCAGGACCGCGGTCAGGCCGGCGAAGATGTCGTCCTTTTCGATCTTGTCGTTGCCGGCCTTGAGCTTGCGGGCATTGGTCTCCACGGCCTTGCGGAAGGTCTTGAGCAGGGCCTGCTCGAAGCCGGACTGGTGGGTGCCGCCCTTGGGCGTGGAAATGATGTTGACGAAGGTCCGGACCGTGCTGTCGTAGCCGATTCCCCAGCGCAGCGCGACGTCGACCTCACAGTCGCGTTCGACCTCCGCGAGTTGGCTGTGGCCCTTTTCGTCGAGGACGGGGACGGTTTCCTTGAATTTCCCGGCACCGTGGAGGCGCCAGATATCCGTGACGGCGGGGTCGGCGGCGAGGAAGTCGACAAATTCGGAGATGCCGCCGTCGTGGTGGAAGACCTCTTCATGCGGGCCCGATTCTCCGGGCGTGCCGGCAATCCTGCGTTCATCCCGGACCGTGAGCTTCAGTCCGGGGACCAGGAACGAGGTCTGGCGGGCACGCGCGGCGAGGTCATCGTAGGAGAATTTGGCGTCGGGCGTGAAAATCTGCCGGTCCGCCCAGTAGCGGATCCGGGTTCCGGTCACGCCGCGCTTGGCCTTGCCCACGACATCGAGCACAGAGCCGTCGATGAAGGGTTCGAAGAGGGTCGCGGGGTCCGGCTTGGTGCCCGGATCCTTGAACCGGCCCGGTTCCCCCCGGCGGAAGGACATCTTGTATGTCTTGCCGCCGCGGTCCACTTCGACGTCGAGGCGGG
>NZ_KI914919.1:25015-27967 GCF_000520575.1 Arthrobacter sp. I3 | reverse complement strand
CGGGCCGAGAGCGCGTTGACCACCGAGGCGCCCACGCCGTGAAGGCCGCCGGAAGCGGTGTAGGAGCCGCCGCCGAACTTTCCGCCGGCGTGCAGTTTGGTGAAGACGACCTCGACGCCGGTCAGCCCGGTTTTCGGTTCGACGTCCACGGGGATGCCGCGGCCGTCGTCGTGGATCTCGACCGAGTTGTCCGCGTGGAGGATGATCTTGATGTCGTGGCCGAAGCCGGCGAGGGCCTCGTCGACGGAGTTGTCGATGATTTCCCAGAGGCAGTGCATGAGGCCGCGGGAGTCCGTGGAGCCGATGTACATGCCCGGGCGCTTACGGACGGCCTCGAGGCCCTCCAGCACGGAGAGGTGCCGGGCGGTGTAATCAGAACTGGGTGCCACGGGTCGTGAACTCCTTACAGGATCGGGACAGCCACCGCAGCGTGCGCAGGCGGCAGTCACAGAATTTGACGCTCTTCCTAGGTTAGTCGGACTCCGGGTGATCGATGGTCTGCCACTCCCCGCGGGGGCTCTCCGGCCACCCGCCGTTACTGAGACGTGATACGCGGACAGCGAAAGTAGGCCATCCGTGCCATGGTTTGGCCACGAATGCTGGTTATATAGGTATACCGATCTACTAAGGAGGCCGAACATGACAACAGCAGTTGCGGACCGCATACTGACCGCCGCAGACCGGTGCGATCGTTGCGGAGCACAGGCATATGTCCGAGTTGTTCTCGGTGCCTCCGGCGGTGAGCTTCTTTTCTGCGGCCACCACGCACGCGCCGTAGAACCGACCCTCAAGCCGCTCAGTTCAGACTGGCATGATGAGACTGACCGCCTTCACCAGAAGGCTCCGGTTCCGGTCGACTAGACCGCACCGGTTTCAGCCCGGCACCCTACAGGGTTCCGGGCGACCTGAGACCACTGCATCAGGGCCCCTCCATACCGGAGGGGCCCTGATTCGTTAAGTGCTGTTTCGTCAGGTGCCGTTTCACTTAGGTGCCGCGCACCCCGCCGCAGCGGCAAAAAGCAATGCGGGGTCCCTTCCGGCCCGTTCCTCCGGTGAGGATGGGCGGGAAGAGACCCCGCATTGCTGGGAACCTTTACCCGGTCTGCGACCAGTGGCGCCTAGTCCAGGTAGTCGCGCAGGACCTGTGAGCGCGACGGGTGCCGCAGCTTGGACATGGTCTTGGATTCGATCTGGCGGATGCGCTCACGCGTCACACCGTAGACCTTGCCGATTTCGTCTAAAGTCTTCGGCTGGCCGTCGGTAAGGCCGAAGCGCATTGCTACCACGCCGGCTTCGCGCTCGGAGAGGGTGTCCAGCACCGAGTGCAGCTGTTCCTGCAGCAGGGTGAAGCTCACGGCATCCGCGGGAACCACGGCTTCGGAGTCCTCGATGAGGTCGCCGAATTCGGAGTCGCCGTCCTCGCCAAGCGGGGTGTGCAGCGAGATGGGCTCGCGGCCGTACTTCTGGACCTCCACGACCTTTTCCGGGGTCATGTCGAGTTCGAGAGCCAGCTCCTCCGGGGTGGGTTCGCGGCCGAGGTCCTGCAGCATCTGGCGCTGGACGCGGGCCAGCTTGTTGATGACTTCCACCATGTGCACCGGGATGCGGATCGTGCGGGCCTGGTCGGCCATGGCGCGGGTGATCGCCTGGCGGATCCACCAGGTGGCGTAGGTGGAGAACTTGAAGCCCTTGGTGTAGTCGAATTTCTCGACCGCACGGATCAGGCCCAGGTTGCCTTCCTGGATCAGGTCCAGGAACAGCATGCCGCGGCCGGTGTAGCGCTTGGCCAGCGAGACGACGAGGCGGAGGTTGGCCTCCAGCAGGTGGTTCTTGGCCCGTTTGCCGTCGTGGATGACGAATTCGAGCTCGCGCTTGAGTTTCGGGTCCATGGTGCCGTCGTCGGCGGCGATCTTTTCTTCAGCGAAGAGACCGGCCTCGATCCGCAGGGCCAGGTCTACTTCCTGTTCGGCATTCAGCAGGGCGACCTTGCCGATCTGCTTCAGGTAGTCCTTGACGGGGTCGGCGGTGGCGCCGGCAGACATAACCTGCTGCACCGGAGCGTCGTCGTCGTCGGCGTCGGAGTAGACGAAGCCGGAGCCGGTGGTGGCCGCGGCCTTGCCGGCGACTTCCTCGCCTTCTACTTCGTCGCCGAGCTCGGCGGCGTCGGGCGTGATGTCGTCGAGATCCTCTTCGGCGTCGACGTCATCGTCAGACGTACTGGCAGAGTTGCCGGCGGCTTCTGCCGCGGCTTTGGCGCCGGGCTTGGGCCCGCGCTTCTTGGGCTCAGGCTTGGCGACGGTGTCGCCACCCTCTGCGGAAGCGGCGTCCTTGACAGCCTTGTTGGCTGCGCGCGTGGCGGCGCGCTTGGCGTTGGTCGCCGCCTTCTTCTCCTCAGGGGACAATTCGGCCTGGTCGGCGGGTTCCTTCTTCGCGGAAGACGGGGTCACTGAAAACCTTTCTAGCTGCGGTCTGCGGAATCACCATACGGGCAACACCACTATGACCCTGTCAAGTCCGTGTTCAACATCAGGTGCAACCACGACCAGCAGAGCCACTTAGTAGAACTGCTGGCGCGGCCTTAATGTTCCCTGTTTCCAAGGATCATTTAGGGCACTTGATACACGGACCCAACCGGGTCTCGGCAACCATTGTCTCACGGTTTTCAGGCCGGGTGCCTTTCGCGACGCCGGGTCGACGATATCGCGGCGGCTTCGCCCGCTGCGTCAGGAACTCATGCGGCGTCCGGGGCAAACTTCTGCCAGGCCGCCTCCCGCCTGGCAGCCCAGCCGCAAAGGGTGCCGCGCCGGCCAAGCTCTGCCAGCAGTTCCGCGAGCCTGTATCCCGGGTGGCCCTGCAAGGCCTGACGGTAGAGCGCGTCGGCGTAGGAGCCGCGGCCACGGCACCATTCGATCCAGCCCCGCGCCGTCACGGCGGCTGCCGTTGCCTCCCCGT
>NZ_KI914919.1:17149-24915 GCF_000520575.1 Arthrobacter sp. I3 | reverse complement strand
CGTCACCAAGACGGCCGAGCCGTTCCAGGACCCGCTCGAGCCCGACCATCAGGGTCCAGTCCGGGACCGACGGCGCCAGTCCGAGCAGGACTTCCCCGTAACCGGGAACAGCTCCGGCTGCAGGCACGGTGCCGGCGGCGGACCCGCCGCTGCCGGGTGCCACCGGCAGGGGCATCCGCGGAGCGGTCCTGGACCGGGAAGCGGGGCCGGACATTGGACCCGGCAGGGGGCTGGGCGTCGGTCGGGGCCGTGAGGCGGGCGTGTTATCGGGGAAAGCGGCGGACCCGGGGTCTGGGTCGAAGATACCGAAGTCCTCGGCGCCGCGTTCGGCCGCGGACCGTCCGGCGGCCGCCATCACCAGGACCGCATCCCGCCATGACGGAATGCACAGGCTGGCCCGCAGGTAGCCGGCGAGTTCCGGTGAGAGCTGAAGCGGCCGGCCAATGGTCCAGGGATCGGGCGTCCCGGAGCCGGTGGTCCCGGCGTCGGTGCCGGCGTCGGGCGTCCCGGAGCCGGTGGTTCCGGCGTCGGTGGTTCCGGCGTCGGTGGTTCCGGCGTCGGGGACGGCACCCCTAGCCACGTCACCCGGGGTGGGGACCGGAAGGCACTCCCGGCCAATGGCGGCGTGCATGGCGATCGTCCAGACATCGAGGACCTGGTCGAATTGGGCCCGGTCCCGCCGTCGCGGGGAGAATTGCTCCGCCCAGCCGCACTCGGCGAGGCTTACCGCGGGGTCCACTGGCAGCGGCGCCGGGGTGGTCCCCTGGGCGCCGGGGACCGCGCCGACGCTGCTGCCGCGGTAGACCATCTCGGCGTTGAGCCTGCTGTTCCTGATCTGCTCGACCGGACGGCCGGGCATCCCACAGCAGTCCGGGTCGCTGCAGTGCGCGTTGCGCCAGAACTCAGTACCGATAATCCAGGCATCCCTCAAGGGCAATCCGGCTGCCTCATGGGCAAGCTCGAGTTCTTTGAGCAGGTCCGCCCACGCATGGCCGTCGCCGGCGCTGTCCGTCTCCGTGTCGGCGTCGGCGTCGGCGTCAGTGAAGAAGGCCAGCAGCGAACCGTCGGCCGCGTCGTCCGCCTGCAGATAGGCCACGACATTTCGTGCGAAACCGGCCAGCATGTCGCTCCGGCCTGAGCCGCCTCCGGGCACGGGGAGGTCGACCCGCAAGGTGGCTCCGAGACGTTTGCCCTGCAAGGTCATGGCCACGAGGCTGTTTTCCGGCCAGTAGCCGAGGGAGTGCGGGATGAAGCCCAGGATGTCTTCGGGGCCGGTGATTCTCAGGTGATCGGGAGCTGTCATAAGCCCAGCTTCGCGGCGGCCGCGTCCCCGGCGACAGTACCGGGTTGCGCTATGTGGATAAACGAGGGTGGATAGCCGACCGGGGATAGCCGTCCGTGGAGAAGCAACAGTGACTGGACGCACAAGGCACGAACGCGTGATGACAATCGCCGGCAGACGGAGCCCATACCGGCCAACAGCTGGTTCAGGGCGTGCGGCGGCGCTCCGCGACCAGCCTGCGCTGCTCGGCCAGGGACTTGAGCAGCGGCGGAACCATGACTCCCTGGGCCGCCATCTGGCGCCGGACCTTCCGCCGGGTCACCACGATGGCTCCTGCTCCCCCGGCCAGCAGCAGGAACTGCACGCTCAGGGCCACGCGGAACGGATCCAGGCCGTAGAGCTCCCCCTGCGAGAACCCGGTGGCATGCAGGACGTCGAGTACCAGCCCGATCAGGTAAATGGACACGAGCGCGGCGATGAAGCCGCCCACGTTGACGATCCCGGTGGCGGTGCCGAGCCGGTGGGCCGGGTTGAAGGTCCGGGCGAAATCGAAGCCGATCATGGAACCGGGGCCGCCGACGGCGAGGGTCACCACCAGCGCAGCCAGGAGCCAGAGCGGCGCGCGTCCCGGCACCAGCAGAACCGCCGCCCAGGCGGCAGCGGTGCATCCGGAAATGAACAGCACCATAGTGGAGCGCCGCAGCGGATGCCGGGCAACGAATCGGCCCATCAGGGGTCCGGCGGCGATGGCGCCGGCGACGTACAGCGCCATGAGGGCCGAGACCGTGCCGCGGTCCAGTCCCTCGGCGGAAATCAGGAAAGGGTAGCCCCACGTCATGGCAAAAACGGTGCCGCTGAACTGGACGGTGAAGTGGCTCCACAGCCCGAGCCGGGTCCCGGGTTGCCGCCAGGCGTGTCCCAGCGAAATGCCGGTGGCGCGCAGCCCCTGGGACTGTGCCGGTGCGGAGTGCCCGGGCGGAAGGTCCTGGAGCAGGATCAGCACCAGCACGACGGCGAGGCCGGACATCGCGGCGAGCGTCAGGAAGGCGGGAGTCCACCCCGCGGAGTGCAGGATCATGGCGAACGGCACCACGCTGAAGAGCTGGCCGAGCTGGCCGGACATGCCGGTCAGCTGCGTCAGGAGGGGGACGCGCCCCGGGGCGAACCAGAGCGGGATGAGCCGGATGACGGAAATAAACGTCATGGCGTCACCGGCGCCCACCAGGACACGTCCCAGGACTCCGCCGGGAATGTTGTCGGCAAACGCCAGCTGAAGCTGGCCGAGTCCCATCAGGACACCACCGCCCGCGAGCATCGCGCGGGAGCCGAACCGGTCCACCAGAATGCCCACGGGAATTTGCAGCGCCGCATAAACCAGCAGCTGCAGCACGGTGAAGAAGGAGATCTCCGCGGCACTGGCGTGGAAGCGTTCCGTTGCCTCCAGGCCGACCACCCCGAAGGAGGTCCGTTGGCTGACCGCCACGAGATAGGCGAAGATCCCGACGATCCAGATCAGCCAGGCGCGGGGAGAGGTCACTCCCCCATTATGCCCGGCTTAGGATAAATAGTATTTATTCGCCGGGTTCTTTACGGGCCAGGTACGCCTCGACGGCGGCACCAAGAGCGTCGGCGTTGGGCAGCTGGTCGTTCTCGTCTGCCAGCAGCGACCTCCGGACCGTCCCCTCGGCCTTTTCGTCGTACCGGGCCTCCAGCCGTGAGACCACCTGCTGGACCTCCTCGGATGCCTCGATCTGCTCGGCAATCTGCCGGCCCACCTCGCGTCCCGCCTCGCGCAGACGGTCGGTCGGCAGCATGAGCGACGTTGCCGCGCCCAGGTACTCGAGCCCGGCGACGGCGGCTGTGGGGTATTCGGCTTCGGCCAGGTAGTGCGGCACATGGATCACATAGCCGGCGATGTTCCGGCCGGCCTCCGTCAGCCGCAGCTCCAGGATGTGGCCCACCGCGGCCGGCACCTCCACTGTGGGCTTCCAGACAGAGATTCCCTCGATCAGCTCCGGCCGGTTGCCGTGCACGGTCACACCGACCGGCCGGGTGTGGGGAACGGGCATCGGGATCGAATGGATCCAGGTGACGAGGTTGACGTCGAGCTCCTCGACGAGGCCGACGACGGCGCGCGCGAAGCGCTCCCATTGCAGGTCCGGCTCGAACCCGGCAAGGAGCAGGAACGGGCTGCCCAGTCCGTCGACCAGCCGGTAGAGGGCCAGGCTCGGTGCCTGGTAGTCCTGCAGGTGGTCCTCGACGAAGCTGACCTGCGGGCGCCGGGACCGGTAGTCGATCAGCTGGTCGGCGTCGAACTCGGCGATCATCTCGGCATCGAGCGTGTCCAGCAGTTCTGCGGTGATCTGCCGGACCACGTGGCCCGCGTCGGCGAAGCCGGTGAACCCCATGACGAGGTTGAGTCCGCGCAGTTCGGTGCTGGAGAACAGCGCGTCATCACGGATATAGAGCGACTGGGGATCCAGCAAAGAGCCGGAAATCCGTTCAATCACGGCGTGTTCCTTTCACGATGGCGGCGGTGGGAGAAGCGGGGCGCAATCCGCCATTCGGGCGGTGCCTGGCGGAACGGCCAGTCAGGCAGATCCTCCCGGCCAGTCCCATGGAGCACTCACCGCTCCGCAGCGTCTCTACCAATACAACGCCCCGGCACCCGGGCTAATTCCTGCCCGGTGTGTGCTCCAGCTCTCATTCGATTGAATTTCCGCACGGTCGAGAGACTACGATCGGTGATGGCCCTAGGGCCTGTTTTGCAGACACCGGGTTGCGTCCCAAACCGACGGCGCCCCGGGATCCGTGGCAGGACGCCAAACATGCAGTTCCTGCCGAATATCACCGAGAACCATCACAGAGAATTGAGGACTGTCCTCGTGGTCAAGAATAGTGAAGTCAAACTTAGTGCAGTCGCAGGGGATTTGAAGAAGTCCCCCAGCGATGCCCTCGTCATCGGCGTCGGACAGGGTCCTGACGGCCCCGTTCTGCTCGACAATCCGCTGACGGCCAAGGCCGCGGAGGCCCTGGCGGAATCACTGAGCGTTCTTGGCATCACCGGCGCGGCGGACCAGGCTCACCGGCTGCCCGGCCTGCCCGAGGCGGGAGCGACCATCCTGCTGCTCGCCGGCGTCGGCAAGCTTTCCGCCACGAAGCCGCTCTCCGAGGAGGCACTGCGCCGTGCCGCCGGCTCGGCCGTCCGCCAGCTGGCCGGCGTCGCCACCGTCACCCTGGCCCTGCCCACGACCACCCTGGCCGAGGTCGCGGCGGTCGCCGAGGGCGCCGCGATGGGCGCCTACTCCTACACGGAGTTCCGGTCCTCCAAGGACGGGCTCAAGGACCCGGTGAAGAACGTCATCATCCGCACCGACTTCGCCACGGACAAGGCGCTGGCGCCGGTCCTGAACCGGGCATCCCTGATCGGCACGGCCGTGAACGCGACCCGCACGCTGGTCAACCAGCCGCCGAGCCACCTCTACCCCGAGTCCTTTGCCGACGCCGCCAAGGAACTGTCCAAGGGCCTGCCGGTGAAGGTGACCGTCTGGGACGAGAAGCGTCTTGAGAAGGAGGGATTCGGCGGCATCCTCGGCGTCGGCAAGGGCTCCACCCGGCAGCCGCGCCTCGTAAAGGTCGAATACGCCCCGGCGAAGGCCACGGCCAAGATCGCCCTCGTGGGCAAGGGCATCACCTTTGACACGGGCGGCATCTCCATCAAGCCGGCCCTGGGCATGGGCGACATGAAGTCCGACATGGCGGGTGCCGCCGTCGTCCTCAACACCGTCCTGGCCCTCGCGGGCCTCGGGCTGCCCGTCAAGGCGACCGCGTGGCTCTGCATCGCCGAGAACATGCCCTCCGGCGCTGCACAGCGCCCGGCGGACGTCCTGACGATGTTCGGCGGCAAGACCGTCGAGGTCCTCAACACCGACGCCGAGGGTCGCCTGGTCATGGCCGATGGCATCGTCGCCGCCAGCCAGGAATTCCCGGACGCCATCATCGACGTCGCAACCCTCACCGGCGCCCAGCTCATTGCCCTGGGCGACCGCACCGCCGGCGTGATGGGTTCCGACTCCCTCACCGGCGCCATCAAGACCGCCGCGGACCGGGCCGGCGAGCTCGTCTGGCCCATGCCGCTGCCGGAAGAACTCCGGGCCAGCCTCGACTCCCAGGTCGCCGACATCGCCAACATTGGCGAACGCCACGGCGGCATGATGACCGCGGCCGTCTTCCTGCGCGAGTTCGTCGGCAAGGGCAAGGACGGGGAACAGATCCCGTGGGCGCACATCGACATCGCCGGCCCGTCGTTCAATAACGGCAGCCCCTACGGCTACAACCACAAACAGGGCACGGGCAGCACCGTCCGCACCCTGGTGGCCTACGTCGAGGACATCCTCGCCAAGACCGTCTAGCGCGCATCGCGGCTTTGTGGCCGGGGCGGCGATGCCTTCCCGGCCACAAAGGCGCGTGACACTGGACACAAGCGCTCCACAAACGCCATGGCAAGGTGGAGCATGTATTAGTGGTTCGCTAAGGTAAACCTTGTTTCCCAGAAGCAGACCCCAATGTAGTAGTCACAAATGAAAGGGAACCGGCCGGCTGGCACAATCACAGCAGACAGGTTCCAAGACCAGATGATGCGTACTCTCGTGTCATCGTTCACGCGAGGGAGCGTTTTAGTGGCCGATCAGGCAACTGCGCAAGAATTCGACATCCTGGTACTCGGCGGCGGCAGCGGCGGCTACGCCACCGCACTGCGTGCTGTCCAGCTTGGCCTCACCGTCGGCCTCATCGAAAAGGGCAAGCTCGGCGGCACCTGCCTGCACAACGGCTGTATCCCCACCAAGGCCCTGCTGCACTCGGCAGAGCTGGCGGACCACGCCCGCGACTCGGCCAAGTACGGCGTCAACGTGACCCTTGACAGCATCGACATCACGGCTGTCAACGCTTACAAGGACGGCATCATTGCCGGCAAGTTCAAGGGCCTGCAGGGTCTGATCAAGGGCAAGAAGGGCATCACCGTCATTGAGGGTGAGGGCAAGCTTCAGGGCACCGACACCGTCGTCGTGAATGGCACCGCGTACAAGGGCAAGAACATTGTCCTCGCGACCGGCTCGTACTCCCGCACCCTGCCGGGCCTGGAAATCGGCGGCAAGGTCATCACCTCCGACGAAGCCCTGACCATGGATTACATCCCCAAGAGCGCGATCATCCTGGGCGGCGGCGTGATCGGCGTCGAGTTCGCTTCGGTCTGGAAGTCGTTCGGCGTCGACGTCACGATCGTCGAAGGCCTCCCGTCGCTGGTTCCGAACGAGGACGCCACGATCGTCAAGGCCTTTGAGCGCGCCTTCAAGAAGCGCGGCATCAAGTTCTCCACCGGTGTCTTCTTCCAGGGCGTCGAGCAGAACGACGACGGCGTCAAGGTCACCCTCGTGGACGGCAAGACCTTCGAGGCCGACCTCCTGCTCGTCGCCGTCGGCCGCGGCCCCGTCACGGCGAACCTTGGCTACGAAGAGGCCGGGATCACGATCGACCGCGGCTTCGTCATCACCAACGAGCGCCTCCACACCGGCGTCGGCAACATCTTCGCCGTCGGCGACATCGTCCCCGGCGTGCAGCTCGCGCACCGCGGCTACCAGCAGGGCATCTTCGTCGCCGAAGAGATCGCTGGCCTGAAGCCGGTCATCGTCGAGGACGTCAACATCCCCAAGGTCACCTACTCCGAACCCGAGATCGCCACCGTCGGCTACAGCGAGAAGGCCGCCAAGGAGAAGTTCGGCGAGGACCAGATCCAGACCCAGGAATACAACCTGGCCGGCAACGGCAAGAGCTCCATCCTGGGCACGTCCGGCCTGGTCAAGCTGGTCCGCCAGAAGGACGGCCCCGTCGTCGGCGTCCACATGATCGGCGCCCGCATGGGCGAGCAGATCGGTGAAGCACAGCTGATTGTGAACTGGGAAGCCTACCCGGAGGACGTGGCCCAGCTGGTCCACGCCCACCCCACCCAGAACGAATCCCTGGGCGAGGCGCATCTGGCGCTGGCGGGCAAGCCCCTCCACGGCTAGCAGCTCCGCCCGCACCACCGCATGAACTCAGAGCTTGGTGCACCCGGCCCGAAAAGCCGGGTGCACTAAGCTCGACCAAGGCAGCAATCATCCGCACTAAAGATCAATAAGGAGAACGGGGACGACATGTCTGAATCCGTTAACTTGCCCGCCCTCGGTGAGAGCGTCACCGAAGGAACCGTCACCCGCTGGCTCAAGCAGGTCGGTGACCGGGTAGAGGTGGACGAGCCGCTGCTCGAAGTCTCCACCGACAAAGTAGACACCGAGATCCCCTCTCCGATCGCCGGCGTGATCGAGGAAATCCTCGTCGCCGAGGACGAGACCGCTGAAGTTGGCGCCCCGCTGGTCCGCATCGGCTCCGGCGACGCCGCCCCGGCCCCGGCCGCGGCAGAGGCTCCGGCCGTGGCCGCCGAAGAGGC
>NZ_KI914919.1:13149-17049 GCF_000520575.1 Arthrobacter sp. I3 | reverse complement strand
GCGCAGGCTCCGGCCGCCGAGGCCCCTGCCGCCGCTCCGGAATCTGCTCCGGCAGGTGAAGGACACGACGTCACGCTGCCTGCCCTGGGCGAAAGCGTCACCGAAGGCACTGTGACCCGCTGGCTGAAGAGCATCGGCGACACCGTAGAGGTCGACGAGCCGCTGCTCGAGGTTTCCACCGACAAGGTCGACACCGAAATCCCGTCCCCGGTTGCCGGAACCCTCCTGGAAATCCGCGTCAACGAGGACGAGACGGCCGAGGTCGGCTCCGTTCTGGCCGTCATCGGTTCCGGCGCCGCGGCACCGGCAGCACCGGCGCCCGCTGCGGCCCCCAAGCAGGATGCAGCACCGGAAGCTCCCAAGCAGGAAGCACCGGCCGCCCCCGCCCCGGCAGCAGCACCGGAGGCTCCCAAGCAGGAAGCTCCCGCAGCGGCCGCTCCGTCAGCGCCCGCCGCCCCGACTGCAGCACCCGCCGCTCCGGCAGCCCCCGCGCCTGCGGCAGCAGCTGCCGCACCGGCAGAGTCCGGCTACGTCACTCCCCTGGTCCGCAAGCTGGCCAACCAGCAGGGCGTCGACATCGCGGCCCTCACCGGCACCGGCGTCGGCGGCCGCATCCGCAAGCAGGATGTGCTGGCAGCTGCCGAGGCAAAGGCAGCACCGGCCGCAGCCCCCGCCGCATCTGCGCCGGCAGCCGCCTCGACCACTGTGCCGACTTCAAGTGCTGCGTCCTCGCTGCGCGGCACCGTGCAGAAGGCCCCGCGCATCCGCCAGGTCATTGCCCGCCGCATGCGCGAGTCCCTGGACATCTCCACCCAGCTGACCCAGGTCCACGAGGTCGACATGACCAAGGTTGCCAAGCTGCGCGCCAAGGCCAAGAACTCCTTCCAGGCACAGAACGGCTCCAAGCTGACCTTCCTGCCCTTCATCGCCAAGGCTGTTGCCGAGGCCCTGAAGCAGCACCCGAAGGTCAACGCCTCCTACGACGAGGACAAGCAGGAGATCACCTACCACAACGCCGAGCACCTGGCGATTGCGGTGGACACCGACAAGGGCCTGCTGGTTCCGGTCATCTCGGACGCCGGCAACCTGAACCTGGCCGGCCTGGCCGGCAAGATTGCCGACGTCGCCGACCGCACCCGCAACGGCAAGATCGGCCCGGACGAGCTCTCCGGCGGCACCTTCAGCATCACCAACATCGGTTCGGTGGGCGCCCTGTTCGACACCCCGATCATCAACCAGCCGCAGGTTGCCATCCTCGGCACCGGCGCGATCGTCAAGCGGGCCGTAGTGGTCGCCGACGAGAACGGCGATGACTCGCTGGCCATCCGTTCGATGATGTACCTCTCCCTGACGTACGATCACCGCCTGGTCGACGGCGCCGACGCAGGACGCTTCCTGCAGACGCTGAAGGCACGCCTTGAGGAAGGCGCCTTCGAGGCCGACCTCGGACTCTAGGGTCTAGAAGCACACTGACGGCGACGGCGGTGCGGGCTCCGGTGGGAAACCACCGGGCGCCCGTGCCGCCGTCGCCGTTTTTGCTGTTCCTCCCGGGGCCGCGGCGGGTCCTACTACGGTGCGTAGAAGACTCTGGCTACACTGATGCCATGAACATCGTCTATAACGTCATGGTCTTCCTGCACATCATCGGCGCCGCCATGATTGTCGGCATCTGGATTGGCCAGATGAAGAAGCCCACCGTCCACCCGCGCCAGTTCGACGGCGCGATGCTGCAGCTGATCACGGGCATCATCATGATGGGGCTGATCCCGGTCCTGGACATGAACGCCAACTACGCCAAGCTCGGCGTCAAGCTTGTCATCGCCCTGATCGTCGGCGTCCTGGCCTTCATTGGCCGCCGCAAGTACAAGAAGGGCGAGCCGATCAGCAAGGGCCTCGCGAACAGCGTTGGCGGCCTGGCACTGCTCAACGTTGCGATCGCGACCCTGTGGCAGTAACCGGCTGACTGCACCCGCCATGACGGCGCCGCTCCCCCGCGAGGGTGCGGCGCCGCCGTCGCTTAACTGCCACCGTTAAGCCGTCAGTCGCCGGCGATGCAGAATTCGTTGCCCTCGGGATCCTGCATCACATCCCAGTGGAAGTCGCCGATGTCATTGCCCTCCACGAACCCGGCACCGAGGGACTCGGCGCGGGCGCGCAACGCCGCAGGGTCGGGCCCATGGATGTCCAGGTGCAGGCGCCGCCTGCCCTCCGTGGGGTCCTGGACCTCCTGGAAGGCCAGCTGCGGGGCCCCTGGGCCGGCGGGCTCCAGCCAGACGAACTGCTCGAAGCGCGAGGAGACGGCCGTACCCAACAAGTCGGCCCAGAACTGCGCCAGGCGCGCGGCGTCGACGGCGTTGACCATGATCGTGGCAATACGCGCCACGGGCGCCCCTGGCACCTGCGCATCTTCGGTAACTTCCATGACGACACTGTACGGGTCACAATCCTCTGACAGCGGAACCCCCGTGCGGCGGCCGCGCAGAATCCCTAGGATTGATCACGGCAGGCTCCGGCACCAGCCGGACCCCTGATTCACAACGACGTCGAGGAGTGGACATGGCTACAACACGCACCGCACACACTGTATGGAATGGCGACCTGATGACAGGCGCCGGCAACACCACCCTGGACAGCTCCGGGCTGGGCAACTTCGACGTCACCTGGAAGGCGCGCGCCGAGGCCGCCGAGGGCAAGACCAGCCCCGAGGAGCTCATTGCGGCAGCGCACTCCGCGTGCTTCTCGATGGCGTTCAGCAACGCCCTGGCCCAGGCCGGCCACACGGCCGAGGAGATCAACACCAAGGCTGACGTGACGTTCCAGCCGGGTACCGGGATCACCGGCAGCCACCTCACCCTGGCCGCGCGCGTCCCGGGCATTTCCGCCGACGATTTCCAGCGGCTGGCCGAGGAAGCCAAGACCGGCTGCCCCGTCTCCGCTGCCCTGACCGGCATCGAAATCACCCTGGACGCCACCCTGGCCTCCTAGCCCGGCCGCAGTACGACGAGGCCCCCGCCGCCCTGGGATATCCAGGGTGGCGGGGGCCTTGCCGTCTGTCCTGCTCGGACCGTCTGTGCGGGCCGCGCCCGGGAGCGCCTAGGCCTGGCCGGCCTGCTGGCGCGCAGGCAGCGGTGCGGGCCGGACCCGGCGGTAACCCTCGCGCAGCGGCGGACGGTCCGTGGGCAGTTCCTGGATCATTTCCTTCAGCGCCCCGATTCCGTACTCCAGTTGCGGGTCGGTTCCGGCGGCGTAGGCGTGCGGCGGGAAGGTCACCTCGATGTCAGGGGTGACGCCGAAGTTTTCCACGCCCCAGCCAACGCCACCGGCGAACCAGGTGGCGTAGCGCGGCTGGGTGACGCCGGTGCCGTCGGCCAGCGCGAAGCGGTTGTCGATCCCGACGACGCCGCCCCAGGTGCGGGTGCCAATGACGGGCCCGATCCCCCGCAGCTTGGAGACCTGCGTGATGATGTCGCCATCGGAGCCGGCGAACTCATCGGTGAGAATGATGACCGGTCCGCGGGGAGCGTGGTGCGGGTACGTCCGCGGCTTTTCCCCGCGCGGCATGCTCCAGCCGGTGACCTTGCGCCCGATGAGTTCGGCCACGAGCTGGGAGGTGTGGCCGCCACGATTGCGCCGGACATCGACGATCAGTCCGTCCAGTGCCGTTTCGGTGTCGAGATCGCGGTGCAGCTGTGCCCAGCCGTTGGCCATCATGTCCGGGATGTGCAGGTAGCCGAACGTCCCGTTCGAGGCTTCCCGGACAGTTCGCCGGTTGCCGGAGACCCATTCCTGGTAGCGCAGGCGCTCCTCGTCCTTGACCGGGACCACGGCCACGCGGCGCTGGGCGCCCGCGGCCGCACCATGGCCGGCGCCATTGCGCAGGGTAAGTTCCACGGCGCGGCG
>NZ_KI914919.1:11239-13049 GCF_000520575.1 Arthrobacter sp. I3 | reverse complement strand
GGCCGGCCGCGCCGACAAGCTGCATCGCCGGGGTCCGCGTTTGGGTCAGTTCGACGCCGTCGATGGCCAGCAGGATATCGCCCGGCTTCGCGTCGGCGCCGGGACGGGTCAGCGGCGAAGTGGCCAGCGGGTCCGAGGACTCCCCCGCCAGAATGCGGGTGATTTCCCACCCCTCGCCGGTGAACCCCAGGTCCGCGCCGAGGCGGCCCTGCGGGCTGCTGCCGTTCTCGACAGCGGCTATGGGCCGGACGTAGGCGTGGGAGGTGCCGAGCTCGCCGTGCAGCTCCCACAGCAGGTCCACCAGGTCGTCATGGGAACCGAGGCGTTCCACCACCGGGCGGTAGCGGGCGTGGACGGACTCCCAGTCCTGGCCGGCCATGTCTTCGGTCCAGAAGAAGTCGCGCTGGAGCCGCCATGCCTCGTCAAAGGCCTGGCCCCACACACTGAGTGGGTCCAGCTGCACCCGGATGCGGCCAAGGTCCACCTTGACCAGCTGGCCGGACTCCTCATCGGCCTTGGCGGCGGCCGGCGCCACGCGGATCTGCTTGTCCTGGATGAACACGATCTTTTCGCCGTCGCCGGAGAGCCGGTAGCTGTCCAGGGCCTCAACGATCGTGGCGGTGCGGCGCTTGGCCAGGTCGTAGCGGACCAGGCTCGGCGCCGCGCCCTTGTCCTCAAGGCTGGCCCGGCCCTCACCGGTGGTGCCGGCGAGCTCGCTGTCCAGCCAGAGCAGGGCGCCGGCGACGGCGGTGAGTCCGGCGTAGTTGCCTTGCGGCACCGGGACCCCGATGACGCGGTGGGCCAGGCCATCGGCGTCCACCCGCACGGAAGGGACGGGCTTGGCTGCCGGCTGCGGCCCGGGCGCAGCAGCCGCTGTTCCGGCGGCACCTGCCTCGGCGTCGGCTTCGAAGTGTAGGTCGACGCTCGGTCCGAAGGGCGACGGGGTGTCGGCGGCGAGGGCGACGAGGTACGGCTTGATCGGGCTCGCGGCTTCGCGTCGGCGCCGGGACGGGTCAGCGGCGAAGTGGCCAGCGGGTCCGAGGACTCCCCCGCCAGAATGCGGGTGATTTCCCACCCCTCGCCGGTGAACCCCAGGTCCGCGCCGAGGCGGCCCTGCGGGCTGCTGCCGTTCTCGACAGCGGCTATGGGCCGGACGTAGGCGTGGGAGGTGCCGAGCTCGCCGTGCAGCTCCCACAGCAGGTCCACCAGGTCGTCATGGGAACCGAGGCGTTCCACCACCGGGCGGTAGCGGGCGTGGACGGACTCCCAGTCCTGGCCGGCCATGTCTTCGGTCCAGAAGAAGTCGCGCTGGAGCCGCCATGCCTCGTCAAAGGCCTGGCCCCACACACTGAGTGGGTCCAGCTGCACCCGGATGCGGCCAAGGTCCACCTTGACCAGCTGGCCGGACTCCTCATCGGCCTTGGCGGCGGCCGGCGCCACGCGGATCTGCTTGTCCTGGATGAACACGATCTTTTCGCCGTCGCCGGAGAGCCGGTAGCTGTCCAGGGCCTCAACGATCGTGGCGGTGCGGCGCTTGGCCAGGTCGTAGCGGACCAGGCTCGGCGCCGCGCCCTTGTCCTCAAGGCTGGCCCGGCCCTCACCGGTGGTGCCGGCGAGCTCGCTGTCCAGCCAGAGCAGGGCGCCGGCGACGGCGGTGAGTCCGGCGTAGTTGCCTTGCGGCACCGGGACCCCGATGACGCGGTGGGCCAGGCCATCGGCGTCCACCCGCACGGAAGGGACGGGCTTGGCTGCCGGCTGCGGCCCGGGCGCAGCAGCCGCTGTTCCGGCGGCACTTGCCTCGGCGTCGGCT
>NZ_KI914919.1:10565-11139 GCF_000520575.1 Arthrobacter sp. I3 | reverse complement strand
CCGCTGTTCCGGCGGCACCTGCCTCGGCGTCGGCTTCGAAGTGTAGGTCGACGCTCGGTCCGAAGGGCGACGGGGTGTCGGCGGCGAGGGCGACGAGGTACGGCTTGATCGGGCTCGGGAAGGACAGATCGAAGGAGTGCCCGTCGTAGACCGGGTCGAAACTGCGGTTGGAGAGGAAGGCGAGGTATTTGCCATCCGGGGTGAACGACGGCGACTCGTCCCGGAACCGGCCGTCGGTGACGTCAATGATCGCAGCTCCAGTGCCGCCGTCGATCCGGGTGATCCGGAGCCGGCTGCGGGACCCGAAGGACGTGACCGGCTCGCTTCGAAGTGTAGGTCGACGCTCGGTCCGAAGGGCGACGGGGTGTCGGCGGCGAGGGCGACGAGGTACGGCTTGATCGGGCTCGGGAAGGACAGATCGAAGGAGTGCCCGTCGTAGACCGGGTCGAAACTGCGGTTGGAGAGGAAGGCGAGGTATTTGCCATCCGGGGTGAACGACGGCGACTCGTCCCGGAACCGGCCGTCGGTGACGTCAATGATCGCAGCTCCAGTGCCGCCGTCGATCCGGGTGATC
>NZ_KI914919.1:0-10465 GCF_000520575.1 Arthrobacter sp. I3 | reverse complement strand
CGGACCAGCCGAGCCACGCGGAGTCCGGGGACCATGTGAATCCCTCAATGCTGCCCTCGCCGATGCTGCTCAGCTGGGATATCGTGCCCGTGCGGGTGTCGGCAAGGTAGATATCACCGAACGCCGTGCCGACGGCGAGCCAGCGCCCGTCCGGGCTGGCTTCGATGGCGCTGGCCCGGCTGGGCTTGGGGAAGTCGATCCGCGTCAGCTCATCGGAGGCAGGCGCGGCCTTCACGGCGGCGCCCGCACCGGCCCGGTCGGGCTCGGAGCCGGAGATGGAGCCGGCTGCGTCTGCGGCAGCCGGGGCCGGGACCGCTGTGACCGGACCGGACACGGAACCGCTTGCAGCGGCGGGGATTGATCCTGCGCCGGTCAGGGCGGCTGCGGACACCGGCTTGGGCAACTGCATGCCGGCGTCCTCGGCGGAAGCAGCGGGCTGGGCCGTTGACTCGGCAGCGGGCTGCACGGCCGGCTGCGGGGCCTTCGATGCTGCCGCAGCCGCTCCGGCCAGGGGCGCCGCAATGGCTTTCAGGTACAGGGCCTCGACGCCGTCGTGGTCGGCGACATAGGCGATCCGGCCCTCGCCGAAGGGCCGCGGCAGCCGTGCCCGGACGCCCGGGGTGGCCTCGAGGACGCGGGAAGGGCCGTCCTTGTGCCGCAGCCAGTGGACGGTTCCGTGGGATTCGACGGCGCTGGACGCGCCCGTGCGGTCCGGTACGACGTCGCCAAGGTGCTTCGAGGGCTTCAGCGGGGCGGGCCGGCGCGCCTGCGAGGCGGAACCGAGCACAATGTCGAGCTTGACGGCCTCGGCGTCGAGGCTGGGCAGCAGCCAGAGCTCACCGGCCGATTCGAAGACCACGCGTTCGCCGTCGGTGGCGGCGTGGCGGACATAGAAGTCCTCGTGGTCCGTGTGGCGGCGCAGGTCGCTGCCGTTGGGCAGGACGGAATAGAGGTTTCCGTAGCCCTCGTGGTCGGACAGGAACGCGATCCGTCCCTTGACCCACAGGGGGTCAGTGAGGTTTCCGTCGAGCGCAGCAGCGAGCCGGACGAATTCACCGTTTCCGTCGGCGTCGATCCACAGCTTGCCGGCGGCGCCGCCGCGGTAGCGCTTCCACCAGGCCGGCTCACGCGAGAGGACGCTGGCGAGCACCACGGGGCGTTCGTCGCCGACGACGGGGCCATAGGCCACGGACTCGACCGGGCCGAACGTAAGTTCCTGCGCCCAGCCGCCGGTCACGGGGAGGCTGTAGGCGTGGGTGTGACGGCTGTCGGACTGGCGGAAAGCGCTGGTGACCAGGACGTCGCCGTCGGGGGTGAAGCCCTTGACCCGGGTGGAAGGGTGGCCGAAGTAGCTCAACTGGCTGTAGCCGCCGCCGTCGACGTTGGCCGTGACGACTTCCGGGGCAGTCCCTTGGACGACGGTCCAGACCAGACGCTTGCCGTCGGGGGTGAAGCGGGGGTTGCGGGCCGGCAGTTGCAGGGAGGATACGCGCCAGGCGCGGCCCCCGCCCACGGGTGCAATCCAGACGTCGTCCTCGGCCACAAAGGTGACCAGATCGCCGTGCAGATGCGGGAAACGGAAGTAACTCGAGGGGGTCATCGTTCGATCATAGCCACAACGGTCCTTACGGCCCGGGAGGTTTCGCGGCCGTGCCGGGCATGGTGAGATGGATCATGCGAATCCTTATTGCCGGGGCCTCCGGGCTGATCGGAACTGCCCTTTCGGGTGCACTGCGCAGCGAGGGGCACGACGTCGTCGCCCTGGTCAGGCGTGCCCCTGCGTCCCCAGCCGAGTTCCAGTGGGACCCGGCCGCCGGCCGGATCGACGACACGGCGCTGAAGGGCGCGGACGCGGTGGTCAACCTCTCCGGCGCCGGGATCGGCGACCGGCCCTGGACCAAGGCGCGGGTCAACGAGCTCCGCGCCTCCCGGCTGGGGGCTACCCGGACCCTCGCGGCCGCCATGGCGCGCACCGACGCGCCGCCCGCCGTGTTCCTGAGCCAGTCGGCCTCCGGTTACTACGGCAACGCCGGTGCGGCGGTGCTGCGCGAGACCGCGCCGGCCGGCACCGGCACCCTGTCCCGGATCTGCGTCGACTGGGAGGCCGCGGCGCATGAGGCGCCGGCCGGTGTCCGGGTGGTCACGCCCCGCACCGGGGTCGTCCTGAGCCGCTCCGGCGGCGCACTGGGACGGTTGTTGCCGCTGCTGCGCCTGGGCGTCGGCGGCCCGCTCGGCAATGGCCGGCAGTTCTGGCCGTGGATCACTTTGCCGGATGTGGCCGCCGCCTTTTCCTTCCTTCTCTCGGCGCCCGTCTCCGGGCCGGTCAACGTCTGCGCCCCCGAAGCCGCAGATGTGAATTCCCTGATCACGCAACTGGCCAGGGCGCTGCACCGGCCGGCGGCGCTGCGGGTACCCGCCCCGGTGCTGCGGCTGGTGATGGGCGATCTCGCCGAAGAGCTGCTGCTCGCGAGCCAGCGGCTGGAGCCGGCCGTCCTGGCGGAAAACAGCTTCGCCTGGAAGCACCCGTCCCTCGACGCGGCCGCCGCCTGGGTGGCTGGGCGCGGCTAGCTGCCGCTATTAGCCGTGCAGCGTCGGGTACCTCTGGAGGAAAAGCGCCAGGGATTCGGCCAATGCTCTGATCTCCCCCGGATCGACGCTCTCGTTCGGTGCGTGGATGAGAGCGAGCGGTTCCTCGACCCCCAATAGGATGATCTCCGCGTCCGGGTAGGTGTCGGCGAGCACGTTACAGAGCGGAATCGATCCGCCTTGCCCCAGGGTTACCATCGGCCTTCCGTAGGCCTCGGACATCGCGGCACTCATGGCATCAAAGGCCGGGCCTCCGACTGGCGCCTGGAATGGTGCCCCGATCGCCTCGAGGTCCACCGTGACGTGGACGCCCCAGGGTGCGGCGGCGTTGAGGTGGTCAACCAACGCCGTGTGGGCCTCGGCGGCCGCCATGCCTGGCGGGACGCGCAGGTTTAGCCGCGCGGACGCCCGCGGCACGATCGACGCCGTCGAGCCGGTTACCGCCGGGCAGTCGATGCCGAGCACGGTGATGGCCGGCCGCGCCCAGAGCATGTCGGACACGCTGCCGTCCCCCAACAACGAGACCCCCTCAAGAACTCCGGCGTCGACGCGGAACTGCTCGGGCGGATAGGGCGCGCCGGTCCAGGTCTGGGCATTGTCCAATCCCGTGACTGTGGTGTTGCCTTGCTGGTCCCGCAGGGATGCCAGCATGGCGATCAATCCGGCCAGCGCGTCGGGGGCTGCGCCGCCAAACATGCCGGAGTGGAGTTCTGACGCCATCGCCTCCACCGTTACCACGACATTGACCATCCCCCGCAGGGTCACGGTCGCCGCTGGGTGTCCCACTGCGGCGTTGCCGGTGTCGCAGACCAGGATGGTATCGGCGCGGAGCAGGTCATGGTGGCTCTCGACGAACGCCTCGAGCCCGCCGGTGCCCTGTTCCTCCGACCCCTCGACCACCAGCTTCAGGTTCACGGGCACGTCGTTGCCGAGTGCCCTGAGCGCGAGCAGATGGGCGACGATGTTGCCCTTGCAGTCGGCGGCACCCCGGCCGTACCAGCGCCCGCCCACTTCAGTGAGTTCGAAGGGCGGGGTCCGCCATACCGAGTCATCGAGGGGCGGCTGCACATCGTAGTGCGCGTAGAGCAGCACGGTCGGCGCGTAGGGATTGGATCCCGGCCTCGAACCGACCACCGCATCGGAACCGTCCGGGGTCCGCGCGCGGTGCACGTCCGAAAATCCGAGTCCGGCGAACTTGTCCAGCACCCACTGGGCAGCCTTGGCACACTCCTCCGGGGGGAACTGCCGTGCATCCGCGACCGACCGGATGGCCACGAACTCGGCGAGTTCTTCCCGTGCCGGACCCATCAGATCGGTGATGCGGGCGCGCAGGTCCACGGCTCACGCACCGCCCGTGTTTGAGGTCTTCAGGTCGTCAATGAACTCCTGGAATTCAGCGAGCTGGTCCGGGCAGTAGACCTTGATAATCGCGAGCTCGCCCACGGCGATCCGGGCGTTCACGATCACCGGCCTCATTCCAGGCCCAGTCGCCCCGTTCGTCAGCTGGCTCAGGAACGTGGCCCGGCTCAGGGCGTCGTTCGGGTTCGTGCAAACCGCGCCGCCGTCGTCACCGAGCACCCGGGCTATCTGCTCGCGCGAGGGTGCCGTCCCGCCGGCGGATTCAATCTCAGCTATCAGCTGGTCGGCCTTCGCCAGGGATTGCTGGGTCTCCCTCGCCGTTCTGAAGTTCAGCAGTGCGACGACGGCGAACGCCACGAGCAGGACCATGGCAACGATGTAAACGATCGAGCGGCTGCGCTTGGTCGAGGACTCCTGATGCGTGCTCATGACTTCGGGACCTCCGTCTGCGTCTGTTGGTCGGGCAGCTTCCAGGAAGGCTTGCGGAACCTGTAGAAGAGGAACGGCACGAGCAGCCCGAGCCCCAGTGCGCCGCCGCCCACGATCAGGAAATAAACGAGCGGATCGCCGTCGCCGAACTGCGACGGCGGAACGAACCCGACAAGCAGCGCGGCCAGGGAGGCTGCGAAGCCGACGCCGCACAGCCCGATCAGCATCGGCGCCCGGTAGCCACGCGGGTGGTCCGGGTCGTTACGGCGGAGCCGGACCGCGGCCACGAACATCAGCAGGTACATGATCAAGTAGACCTGTGTGGTGATTACCGAGAAAATCCAGTACGCGCTGGAGACATCCGGGATGAGCGCGTAGCCGAGCGCGATCACGGTAGTGACGAGCCCCTGGACCACCAGGAGGTTCTGCTGGATGCCGTTCTTGTTCAGCTTTTGCAGGAACGGCGGGAGGTAGCCTTCCTCACGCGAGATCAGCAGCAGGCCCTTGGACGGACCGGCCAGCCACGTCAGCATGCCGCCGAGGGAGGCAGCAACCAGCATGATGCCGAGGATCGGAGTGAGGCCTTGCAGGTTAAAGGACGACAGCACCGCGTCGAAGGCCTGCATGACACCCGCCGTAAGGGAGAGTTCATCGGCCGGGACGATCCAGCTGATCGCGAGCGCCGGCAGGATGAAGATCAGCAGGACGAGTCCCATGGCCAGGAACATCGACTTCGGGTATTCCTTGGGCGGGTCCTTCAGGGAGGACACGTGCACCGCGTTCATCTCCATGCCGCTGTAGGACAGGAAGTTGTTCACGATCAGCACCAGGCTGGCCAGCCCGGCCCATTCGGGCAAGAAGTTTGCCGCGGTCATCGGAGCGGCGGACGGGTTGCCCTGGCCGAGGAAGACCACACCCAGGATGACGAGCAGGGCACCCGGGATCAGGGTGCCGATGATCAGGCCACCGCTGGCCAGGCCCGCCACGCCCTTCGTGCCGCGGGATGAGACATACACGCCGGCCCAGTAGAACACCACGATCACCAAGGCCGTCCACACTCCGCTGCTGGCCAGCGCCGGGTTGAAGACGTAGGCGAGGGTGCTCGCGACGAATCCCAGCAGGGTCGGATAGTAGAAAATCGTCATCGCGAACTGGCACCACACCGCCAGGAAGCCCATAGGTTTGGAGATTCCGGACGATACCCAGTTGTAGACGCCACCCTTCCAGCCGGACGCCAGTTCAGCTGACACGAGGGACGTGGGCAGGAGGAAAACGATCGCGGGAACGATGTAGAGGAAGACTGAAGCGAGGCCGTAGACGGCCATGGTCGGGGCAGCACGGAGACTGGCCACCGAACTCGTGGTCATCAGTGCCAGGGCCACCCACGAGATCCACACGGCCGGTGGTGCCTTCGGCCGGGTCACTGCCTGTTCGCTCACGTGAGCCACACCCTCAAGTGCCACGTGGTCTGCGCCACGGGCCAGGCGGAGCTAAACCGCCTGGGGCGAGTAGTCGTCGGCTTGAACATGCCCACTTCCCCCTTATCACACAAAGTGCTCGGTGCCTACAGAATGGACCTAGGAATTAGCAGGGAACAGTCCCCAACTCCCCTATACGTCAGATCGCCGGAGTGCTAATTTGCGCGGCTTCGGGTGCGCTTCCACAGCAAATCGGTGATCAGCGCAAGGGCAAGGATGACCACCAGCGCGGCGGCGGTTGCGGGTTCGTTGACGAGCGTGGTGGTGCAGAACACCAGGAACGTGCCCATGGTCGCGATCAGGGCGATGATGAGCATGAAAAGCAGGGCGCCGGTCTCCCTGTACACCTTGAAGTGGGCCAAGGTGACGGCGGAGAAAATGAGCAGTGCCACCGCACTTCCGAGGGAGGCAATGCTGTTCAGGTTGAACAGCAGCACCATCACGGCCGCGAGGCCGGCCATGACCAGCAGTCCGACCGGTACTTGCCGGCGACCCACGGATCGGCCGAACACCGGCGGGAACTGGCCCACTGAGGCCAGGTGCCGGGTCATCCCCACAGAGGGGTAGAGGGTGGCGTTCACCGCCCCGGCGGTGGAGAGCAGGGCGGTGACCACCATCAGCACGTATCCGAACTGGCCCAGCGTCGGCTTGGCGGCCTCGGCCAGCGCTGTGGCGCCGTAGGCGACGACCTGGTCGGCGGTCAAGGTTCCGAAGACGCCCAGGGAAACCGCGACGTACACCGTCGTGGCGATCGCCAGCGCCAGGTACATGGCGCGGGGCAGTTGACGGGACGGGGCAGGCAGATCCTTCGCGGTGAAGGTGATGACGCCGAACCCGAGGAAGGCGAAAAACGTCAACGCCACACTCGCGATGATCTCGCGAACGCCCGGGTAGCCGGCCGGATCCAGGAGGGCGGGGTTCCAGTTCGCGATTGTGACAATTGCGAACACGGACAGGATGGCCAGCACCGCCTTCACGATCAGCGACTGGACTTTGGCCACCGCCGTGGAACCGACAGCGTTCAGGAAGGTCATGAGCACGATGAGGGCGACAGCGAACACCTTGGCCCAGGTTGGGTCACGACCGGTCAGGACCGCGCTGGCATACCCCCCGAAGGACGACGCCACCATGGCCCCCACGATCGCGCCGGTCACATAGAACAACCACGAAACGATCCCGGTAACGTGCCCCTCCCCGAACCCCCGGGCCAGGTAGGCGAGCATGCCTCCGCCTGACGGGTACGTGGCGCCGAGCTTGGCAAACGAGTACCCCTGAAGGCCGGCGATGGCGCCCGCGATGAGAAAGGACACCCACACGGCCGAGCCGGCGACGGCGCCGGCTGCGCCCAGCAGCGCGAAGATTCCCGCGCCCACCATGGAACCCACCCCGATGAACGCTGCTTGGATGACGGTCATCTGCTTCTTCGGAACCGTGGTCGACATGGCGTCCCTCTCCGGCTTCAGGCACTCGCAAGCAGCCGTCTCGCAGGGAGGCTACCACCGGTCCCCCGACGGCGGAACCCTAGCCCGCTTCGGGCCCCGGGGGTAGAACGTCCTGGATCTGCCAACGCCCATCGACGGGCACCAGGACGAGGTGAAGCTGCTGCGCGGAGGCGGCGGGAACCTCAGCCACTATGGCGCCGTTTCCATCGAGCTCCCGGTACGCGGAGGGCGCGGTGGTGATGGCCACCACGGCCCGGGCGGGGCTGCTGTCCGCGGTGGCCTCAATCCGGGTCAGGGAGGTCGAGAAGCCGGCCAGGACATGGCCGGAGGCGCTGAGCTGCGTTCGGATCCGCGCGTCGGCAGCGGCGGCTGCCGACCCCGGGGCGTTGACGTCATCGAGCAGGCCGAAGTCCCCGGAGCTGAGCGCGAGCGAGCGAAGCCGGGCGAGACCGCGGACGGCCTCCGCCGGATCCGGCGAGGCCAGCAGCGCCTCCAGGTCGGGAAGGACTACGGTGGCCCCGCCGTCGGCCGTGGAGGGCGGCGAGACGCCCGCCGGACCCTCCGACGGCGCCGCCGGTGCCCCGGGGCCCATGGGACTTCCTGTCTGCACCGGCGCATCGTGGCCGGCCACGAACCCTGGAAACAGCCCGGCGACGGCGTCGGGGGCCGGGCCGCCACCGGCCAGCAGCCAGATGCCGGCCACCAGGGCTGCAGCGGCGAGACCGAGCGGCAGCGCCCTCCGCGCGGGGGACCTTCGGAATCCGCGGTGGAGTCCGGCTTTCCGGACAGCGCCTGGGCGCCGGCCCGGGCCCGACTGCACGGCCTTGCGTGTGAGCAGTTGGGGGATGACCGTGGGGTGCACGGAGACCGACAGATCGACGGGCTCCGCCCGGGCGCTGCGGTAGACCATAGCGGCAAACTCCGCCGCCGGGGGACGCTCCCGGCGCTCACCGCTCAACCCCGCTTCGAGGGCGGCCACCAACGCTGCCGGCACCTCCGGGACCAGAAGGCTCAGCGGTGGACGATGCGCCCCTGGCTCAGGGGCCCGTCCGGTGAGGCAATACCAGCCCAAGGCTGCCAGGGAGTAAATGTCGCGTTCGGGCTGCAGCCCGGCCCGCACAGCGTCCGAGGGGGCGGGATCCTGGAAACCTGCTGTGCCCTCTTCCGCGACCGGAGCGGCGTCGGCCATCATGCGCGCGACGCCGAGATCGGCCAGCAGCGGTTTGCCCTCGGCCGTGAAGAGCACGTTACCGGGGGCCACATCACCGTGGGTGAAGCCTTGGCCGTGAAGGTATGCCAGGGCCTGCGCGATAGGAGTCAGGACCGTCACCGTTTCGCCGGGACCCAGACGTCCCCGGCTTCGCACGAGCGACGCCAGCGAGCCGCCGGGTGCGTAGTCCAGCGCAAGCCCGAGGCCGCTGCCGCCAGAGTCGTGAACCGGCAGGCGCACCACCGCGTGCACGCGAAGCAGGTGGCCGTGTGCCAGGGCGGAGAGGATCCGGACTTCGCGCCGCATGACGTCCTCGGCCTCGGATTCTTCCGGTGCGGCGCGGTCGGCATCGAAGCATTTGAGGGCGAACTCGCGGCCCGTTGACTGTTCGGTGACCAGCCAGACCGTGGCGCTGCCGCCGCGCCCCAGGAGGCGTCCGACGTCGTAACCGGGAACCTGGGGGGCCGCACCGGCGGCCGGCGGGAGATCTTCCATACCCAAGGAATAGTCGATTGCGCGGAATCGTGCAGAAGTTATCCACAGGCATGAGAGCTTAAGCACACAAACGGGAGGTGGGTGCGGCGGGGTCTAAGCTTGATGCCATGACTCTTGAGTTCAAACAGCTGGGTCTCGCCCCGGACTTCGTCGATTACACGCGCGGATGGGACATCCAGCGCGAATTGCATGAAAAGGTCCTCGCAGGCACCGCGCCCAGCACTGTACTGCTGCTCGAACACGCCGCGGTTTACACCGCAGGCAAGCGCACCGAAGACCATGAACGGCCCTTCGACGGAACTCCCGTTGTGGCCGTGGATCGCGGTGGGAAGCTGACGTGGCACGGCCCCGGCCAGCTCATTGGCTACCCCATCATCAAACTGAAGAACAAGGCTGGCATCCGCGACTACGTGGAGCGGCTGGAAGCGGTCATCATCGCCGTCCTGGCGGACTACGGCATCGCCGCCGTCCGGATCAAGGGCCGCGCGGGCGTCTGGATCGAACAGGACGAAAAGGGTCCGGACCGCAAGATCGCGGCCATCGGCATCCGCGTCCACGAAGGCGTCACCATGCACGGCTTCGCGATCAACTGCAACAACGATCTCGCCCCCTACGGCCAGATCATCGCCTGCGGGATCAGCGACGCCGGAGTCACCACTATCACCCAGGAACTTGGCAGGGACGTCACCCCGGCGGACCTCGTGTCGCGGATCACCGAAGAACTGCGCAAGAATGAACAAGCCCTAGTTGCAACCCCAGAAGGAGCTCTACTGTGACACTGGCACCAGAAGGCCGGAAGATGCTGCGCATTGAGCAGCGAAACGCGGCCACACCGGTGGAACGGAAGCCGGAATGGATCAAGGCCAAGGTCCAGATGGGCCCGGAGTTCGTCCAGCTCAAAAACCTCGTCAAGAAGGAGGGCCTCCACACGGTGTGTGAGGAGGCCGGCTGCCCCAACATGTTCGAGTGCTGGGAAGACAAGGAGGCCACCTTCCTGATCGGCGGCTCCGAATGCACCCGGCGCTGCGACTTCTGCCAGATCGACACCGGCAAGCCCTCCCCCGTGGACATGTTCGAGCCCACCAAGGTGGCCCGCTCGGTCCAGGCCATGGCCCTGCGCTACGCCACCGTGACCGGTGTGGCCCGCGACGACCTCGCCGACGAGGGCGTCTGGCTCTACGCCGAAACGGTCCGCAAGATCCACGAACTGAACCCGGGCACCGGCGTCGAACTGCTGATCCCCGACTTCTCCGGCAAGCCCGAGCACATCGCGGCGATCTGCGACTCCAAGCCCGAGGTCTTCGCCCACAACGTCGAGACCGTGCCCCGGATCTTCAAGCGGATCCGCCCCGCGTTCCGCTACGACCGCTCCCTGGACGTCATCACCCAGGGCCGCAAGCTCGGCATGGTGACCAAGTCCAACCTGATCCTCGGCATGGGCGAGACCCGCGAGGAAATCTCCGAGG